>JAEWWY010000342.1 GCA_023458835.1 Bacillota bacterium | reverse complement strand
GTAAGCGTTTCCCCCTCCACGGAGAACTGCACCCGCTCCACCTTTTCACTGGCCACCTCAAAGGATACGTCGGAAGGATCCTCCACAAACACGCCATAGCTCCGGTTGGTCATGTAAAAGGGCACGTTTTTGTAGGCGATCTCGCTGGCGGTGCCGCCATCCTCATTCCACATGTCAACGGTCTGTCCGTTTTTCAGATAGGGCGTGAACCTTTCCCCCAGGCCATAGACCCATTCCCCCACATCCAGCAGCAGGGAATCGGACATATACGCCTTGTCCGTTTCCGTATTGTAGGCATGAGCCATGCCATGATAGCCGCTTGAGGTAAGCAGCTTCCCATCCCCCAGGTAATCCACCCGCCAGCCATTCGCCTGCTTGTTCACCCGGGCGCATAAGGGACCGCTTTGAAAGGTACAGTGCGTTTCAGTTTCCTCAATGACAGGAGATACCGGGCTTTCGCTTACCTGATAGCCGGGCGTTTTGGGCCGGCCGCCCCGAAAATGCGTCACGGTCACGCGGATCACGCCCTCCATGGGCGCGGTGAAATTCACCTCCAGCGCGGGGCCGTCCAGCGTGCTGCCACGGTTTTCCACATGCCTATTCAACGTTACCGCCTGAAGGCTCTTTTCCGTTTTCTTCACGCGGTAGCATTCCACCGCATAGCCCATCCTGTATTCCGGCCGAGTGACCCAATAACCGTACGTAAAGCGCATAGGCACCCTCCCAAGCAATGCATGCAGCAAAATCAAAACGCCAAATCAAAACGCCTTAAAGCTATCCATTTATTCGAGAAGGGCGCGCGCTTCCCCTTCCGGCCATGCAATTTTCATTTTATCGGCCCAAACTTTCCGTCTTCCTTTGTTTTGTTGTATAATGGTGGATAAGCGGGTGGACCGTTCCCCGACAAGGAGGCCTTTGCAATGAATGATAATCTTCAAGCCGTCCTGTTTTCAGAGCATTTTCCCTTCTGGCCGCATTTGACTGTAGAGCAGAAAAGCTACATGGCGAGCCATGCTTCGCTGTTGTGTTACCGGAAGGGCACGAACATTCACAGCGGCGAAAATGAGTGTGTGGGGCTGATACTGGTAAAATCCGGGGAGCTTCGGGTATATATGCTTTCGGAGGAAGGGCGGGAAATTACCCTGTACCGGCTGCATGAAGGCGATATGTGCGTGCTCTCCGCCTCCTGTGTGCTTAGCACCATCACCTTTGACGTGCATGTGGACGCTGAGCAGGACAGCGAGGTACTGCTTGTGACAGCCTCCGCCTTCGCAGAGCTTTCCCGCCAGAATGTGCATGTGGAAAAGTTTTCGTATCAGTTGGCAACCGAGCGGTTTTCGGATGTGATGTGGACCATGCAGCAGGTGCTGTTCATGAGCTTTGACAAGCGCCTTGCCATCTTTCTGTGGGATGAAATGAACAAGGCCGAAGAGGATATCATCCATCTTACCCACGAACAGATCGCCAAGTATGTGGGGACCGCCCGGGAAGTGGTGACAAGGATGCTCAAATACTTCAGCCAAGAGGGCATCGTATCCTTATCCCGGGGCGGAATCAAAATACTGGACAAAAAGAAGCTGCGTGGCTTAACCGAATGATGCATGATGCCGGACGATGATGCTTATGTCAGGCTTGGCCTTTTCAGCTTGTCCAGACGTGTCCCGCAATCTTATTTTTTGATCGTTTTTCTTCTATGCCGCTTCGCCTCATAAAGGTATTTGTCCGCCTCGCCGATGATGGCGCTGACCTCCAGCCCCTGGCTGCAAGTAAATTTCGCCACGCCTACGGACGCCTCCACATAATAAGGCTTTGGAGAGCGGCTGTTGTATTCCTCACATGCCGCCTTGAATTTCGCCTGAAAGGCGCCTTCGAATTGCGGCGCATCGGTAATGAACATGCCGACGAATTCATCGCCGCCGATCCTGGCGATCAAATCCATATCGTCCGTGATCTCTCTCAAGATGGCGCTCACCGCATGCAACGCATCGTCCCCCTCGGAATGGCCGAAGGTGTCGTTGATCTCCTTCAAATGATCCAGGTCCATATATACGCAATAGGCTGCCTTGCCCACATTTTCCCTGTTCCGGCGTATGGCCCGCTGGATAAAGCCGCGGCGGTTTAAAAGACCGCAAAGCTGGTCATATTCGGATAGGAAGTTGAGAATTTCATTTTTTTCCCGCATGTCCTCCAGCTCGCTGGAAACAATCTTTTCCTTGCGCTTTAAATCGAGGAAGTTCATCAGCATGCCAAGCTGCAGGCCGATCACATGCAAAAAGGGCATCATGCCCATATCCGCGTCGCACATCAAAATGCCGTAATGCACCTCGCCGGAAAATATATTGAACGCCATCAGGTGATCAGCGTTTCCAAAGATGGGCAGCGCAGCATAGGTTTGATCCCTCGTAATGACTGGCATTTTTGAACGTGGATAGGCTTTTGTTTCGCCGCCGCTATGATAAGCGGCCAGACACATTTTCTGCGGGGGAGACCACAGGCCAAGATTCCCGTGGTAAATCTGCGGCTCCTCCAGCAGAAAAAGGAACACACTGTTCATTTTAAGAATGCACAGCCTTTCCACAACACGCCCAAATATGCTCTCATCCTCATCATCGCGGTCCACCAGGTCGCGGATGAATTCCGGTACGAACCATGACTGCATGCGGAAATCTTCAAACCGTTCGTTTAAATCATGCAGATCATTTGAATACAGGTACTGCTGTGCCAAGGTTACGATCACCGCAATTTTTTTGATGGTCTGCTCATTTTTTTCAACGCAAAACAGTTGCTGCAAAAAGTCGCTTAAGTGCCTGGCCAGCGTAAATGTGGATATATCGTGCAATTTCAGCTCCTCATGCATCCAATTAAAAAGCGCGGGCTTATCCACTTCTTTCTGCTTTGCGTTGGATGCCAGGCGATAAAAATACCTGAGGCACCTGTTCAGCGTTGCGCTGTATCTGCTCGCTTCATCGTCTTTGTAGCGGTTGGGCACATCCTTGATGATGCTTGAGATAATGGTGTCCAGGCACGCTTCCTCCCCCATTGCAGCATGATCCGGCAACGGGCAGTTTAGACCCTGGGCGCAGCCGCAGGACCTCCGCACATGAAATTGCGTTTTCATCTCGACAGGCGTCACTCGCCGCCCATTGGCCAGGCTGGCTGCCTGCATGACGGCCATCTTCCCCATTTTATATACATCCTGAGAAACGTTGGTAAGCGGCGGCTCCATGGAACGGGCGGTTGTAAAATCATCAAAGCCGGTGATAGCCAAATCGACGCCAATGGCAAGACCACGTTTGCTGCATTCACGGTATCCGGCTTTGGCCATTTCGTCATTGGCAAATACAATGGCCTCCAGACCGGGATTGCTATCAAGGAGCATGGCCACATGCGCATCGGCAAATTCAGAAAAATCGCCATAAACAATCATTTTATCCGTGACCGGCAGCCCGTACTTTTCCATGGTATCCCTGTAGGCGCGCATCCGCTCCCTGGCCTCCGGATGCCCCTCGGGCCCTGAAAGCAAAGCTATCCTTCGATACCCGTGCACCTGTATCAAATGCTCTACGCATTGGATGAAGCTATGATAGTTATCCAGGGCTATATAGGATTTGTCCGGCAGCTCACTTTTGATGTTCTCCTGGAGAAGCACATACGGCGTATCCCGAAAGCGGTCCAAAAATCGTTTCCGGCCATCATCGCCTGGGAATCCGGACAGGGCCCCGCAGGCAACAATGAGTGCGTCCGCCCCTACCAGAGAGGTGTAATCGTATATGCTGTTGTAATGAAAAGCCTCTTGTTGATTCAGTGCAGCATCCATAGGCGCCGCATGCTTCTGTACACCCAGCAGAAAAATGAGGTGCACTTGCCGGCGCATGGCCCCATTGTACATGCCCTGCATCAATTCCCAGATAAAATCGTTGCTGATATCGCCAAGCAATACGCAAATTGTCTTCTTTTCTTCCGTACCGTCACGAATCATACACTATTCCCCTTATGTGCGTATCATTAAACGATTCATCTTCATCATATATGTATATATTATCATATAAACATACAAAATACAACAATTAAGTATGAATATGGCGGAGGGGCAGAGGCTTGAATCTTAATTATATGAAAATCTCTGCAGCAAAGTAAAACATCTGCCGGAGACGGATGCGTCAGGCCACTGGCGTAATCCATCCTCGGCTATGCGGATGATCTTTATTCGGAGTATCCTCTTTGGGCCTGCGGCCTCTGAGCGCAAGGTCCATATTCCCTATATCTTCAAATTGTTTTCAAGCCAGCGGCCTTTTCAGGGCCACTTTTTGATTATCGAATCATTATCATACACAAAAAAGAAACCCCTGATTCACAAGGGTTTCTTGGCGGAGAGTTAGGGATTTGAACCCTAGGTGGGGTATAAGCCCACACACGATTTCCAGTCGTGCGCCTTAGACCACTCAGCCAACTCTCCATGCTTCGGCTGTACCGGCAACGAAGAATATTATACAGGCTGCCCCGTCCCGTGTCAAGCAGTTCGTACAAAAAACAATGCGCCATGCCGCGTGACCTTTTCATATGGCATATTGTATGCTAAACTGTTATGGAAATCGTGGAAAGGGGACACAAAATGCAGAAGATTCCATTTTGCGACCTGAATATTACCGTATCGCGGCTGGGCTTTGGCGCCATGCGGCTGCCTACGAAGGAAGCGGACTCCAAGCGGGTTATCGATAGGGAGGAAGCCGTGGCGATGATCCGCCACGCCATCGATCAGGGCGTAAATTATGTGGATACGGCTTATCCGTATCACGGCGGGGAAAGCGAACTGGTTGTGGGCGAGGCCCTGCAGGACGGTTACCGTGAGAAGGTGGTGCTTGCCACCAAGCTGCCGGTTTGGCATGTAAAAAAGCGGGAGGACATGGACCGGTATCTTGACGAGCAGCTCAAAAAGCTGAAAACGGATCATGTGGACTTTTATCTGCTCCATGCCCTGAACAAAAACACCTTTGAAGCCATGCAGAAGCTGGACTATCCGGACTTTTTGGACAAGGCCGTGGCCAGCGGGAAGATCCGTTATCCCTCCTTCTCCTTTCACGACGACGGGGCATTGTTTCCCAAGATCATCGACGATTATCCCTGGAAGATGGCTCAGATTCAGTTGAACCTGCTGGATGGGGAGTACCAGGCCGGGCTTGATGGTATGCGCTACGCGGCGCAAAAAGGCGTGGGCATCGTGGTGATGGAGCCGCTTCGGGGCGGCGCGCTGGTTACGCCGCCTAGCGAGGTGAAGTCGCTGTATGGCAGCTTCCCTGTCCGCCGCAGCAGCGTGGAATGGGCCTTCCGGTATCTGTACAACATGCCGGAGGTCATGACCATTTTAAGCGGCATGAGCACCATGGAGCAAGTGAAGGATAATCTGCGCATCTTTGAAAGCACCGCCGTGGGCGTCGTCACACCGGAGGAAGAAGCGCTCTTTGCCAAGGTGAAGGAAGCTTATTTGAGCCGCATCAAAACAAGCTGCACCGGCTGCAACTATTGCCAGCCCTGCCCCAAGAATGTGGCTATTCCCAGCATTTTCAGAGGATATGACAATGCCGCCATGCTGGACACGAAACCGGAGTTCTTTGGCCGTTACCGTACTTTAATGGAGGAAGGCAAGGCCGCGGATCAATGCATTTCCTGCGGCCTTTGTGAAAAGGCCTGTCCTCAGCATTTGCCTGTCATCCGGTATTTGAATGAGATCCGGGCGGAATACGAGAGCGTCTGATACAAAAAGGCCAAATGGCATCTAAAAAACGCCCGGCGTCCGCAGCATTATCCGGGACGCCGGACGTTTTTAGATGCCATTTTCATCTTTTTATGCTATAATGCAGAAAACGCCGTTCTAAGAAATAAATAACAATCGCTGACAGGATGGCAACATGCTATTCAAAGCCCGGAACAAAGTATGGAGCGGAGGCGGCAAATCATGAAAAGGCGGTTCCTTTGTTTCCTTTTGGCATTCTTTCTCCTTTGCACAGCCGGTGCGTTGGCCGAAGCAACGCCCGAACCAACCGCCGTCCAGGACGAAGAAGTGTACCTGCAGGTTTTGAAAGCTCTGAACAACGAACTGTATGACGAGGCCTATCAGTACCTGAAGGACGGGAGTGTATTCAAAAGCGGTGTGAAAAAGAGCGCCGCAAAAGGCTTGCAGCAACTGAATGAACAACTGGGTGAAAAGACTTCCATAAACGGCACCGTCTCAGGCAAGACCATCTCCGCGCTGAACAAGGCGCAGGCGGCCTTTGGACTCACAAACGAAAAGACCGTGAATCTGAACAGCTTCAAACAGTTGCTTGTGTGCGCGTTGTTTATGCAGGATATAAACGCGGCAAGAAGCATCCTTGAAGAATTGTTCACGATGGAACAGTTGGATTATCTGGAGGCCGTGATACATTTCAAGAATGGCCGTTTTTACACGGCGCAGGGCCTGTTTCAGAGCATCAGCTATTCGGACAGTGCGGAGCGGGCAGAAAAGTGCATCCAGAAATGGCCGAAAAACGGGCAAGTGTACCGTAACAAGGATTACAGATCCACCAGAACGAAGCTGATCATCCGTGGTGCGAAAGATCAAGGACAGGCAACGTATGTCAAGATCTACACATTGGATGATGTGCTTGTGTCGACAATGTTCATTGCAAGTTCCAAATCTGCATCGGTGAGGCTTCCGGCCGGCACCTATAGATTGAAGGTAGGCACCGGCAGTTCGTGGTATGGCCCCGAGGAAGCATTTGGCGATGGTTTTGACGCCTTCTACAACGTATTGGTATTTGATGATAGTGGCGCTGACAGCATTGCGCTGGATTCGGGGTATCAATACACGCTCACACTTGGCGGTGTGGCAGAGGGCAATGTCGGATCGCACGGCGAGGATTGGGGCAGTTTTTAGGCAAGCGCCCCAAGCCGGCTGAAAATCTCATATCCATCATGGGGCAGGCCGGCACATCCCATATGGGTTGTGCCGGGAGAACTGTTCCTGCCATGCCAGCCGGACCCGCCCTTCAAAAGTTATCCTTCCGCCGCCATCATACGCCGGGAGTTTTGCGCAATCAACCGTAGATACAGCGGGCTTAATATCCTATATGTGAACCGCTGTCGAACCATTGACCCGGATCCACTGATCATGCACGCGAACCGTAAGGGCGGGACCTTGTAACAGCGTCAGGCAGCATGATCCCTGCTTAACCGCGCATTCCAGAAGGCTGTCCAAATACCAAAAGCAAAAGCGGTAGCCCTGCCATCCGGCGGGGATGCGCGGGCGCAGCACCAGCCCCTCCTTTTTGATACGCAGGCCTGCAAACCCGGCCGCAATACAAAGATATGCGCCGCCCAGGTTGGCGGTATGCAGCCCATCCTTGGTATTGCCATGCTCGTTGCGTATGTCCAGGAAAGCGGTTCTGCGGAAATATTCTTCCGCCTTCTCCATCTCATTCAGCCTTGCGGCCATGATGGAAAACACGCAGGCGGACAAGGACGAATCATGGGTGGTGATTTTTTCATAATAATCATAGCTGCGGGCCATCGCCTGCTCATCCGTAAGTTCCTCGAACAGGAGATGGGCCAGCACCGTATCCGCCTGCTTGCATACCTGATGGCGGTAGAGAAACAGGGGATGGTAATGCAGCAGCAGCGGGAAATGATCCTTGGGGATTTGCTTCAGGTCCAGCACCTTTTTGCTAAGAAAGCTGTCATCCTGTGCCGGGATGCCAAGGTCTTCATTATAGGGCAGGTACATGCATTCCCCTGCCCGCTTAAAGTTTTCCAGTTCCTCATCGGTAATGGACAGCTTTTCCTTCAGAGGCTGAAATAAACCCTCCCTGTGCAAACGCCGGCAGATCTCCGCCGCATATAGCAGGTTTTCCCTGGCGGCGGCGTTGGTATAGTAATTGTTGTTCACGATGCAGGTGTACTCATCCGGACCAGTAACATCATCAATGCGAAAGCCTCCCTCCTGCATATGCCCCGCATCCAGCCATAGCCGCGCCGTCTCCACCAGCACCTCCGCCCCCATTTCCGCCATAAAGGCCACATCGTCTGTCGCCAGATAATATTGGATGAAGGAATGGGCCACATCACCGCTTAAGTGATATTGGGCGGACCCGGAAGGAAAGTAGCCTGAACACTCCGACCCCGTGATGGTGCGCCACGGATACAGCGCGCCTTTTTGATGCCCCATCAATCTGGCGTGGGCCCGGGCGCTGTCCAGGATGCCGCAGCGGTACGTGAGCAGCCGCTTTGCCAAGTCCCTGTCGGTGAGCAGGAAAAAGGGGAAAATATATATTTCCGTATCCCAGAAATAATGTCCCTCGTAGCCTTCCCCGCTTAAGCCTTTGGCGGCCACATTGGATACATTATCCCTCCCGGCAGACTGCAAAAGCTGGTAGAGGCTGTAATCCATGCATTGCTGCAGCGCATCGTCCCCCACAATCTCCACCCGGGCGCTTGCCCAGAAGGCATCCAAATAATCCTTTTGCTTTTCACGCAAAACAGCAACGCCCGCCCTGCGCACCTCCCTCATCAGTTTGGCTGCTTCCTTTGCAGGGTCTGCATGGCGTCGCTCATCGGTAAAAATGCACCACTTAAGCAGCGAGACTGTCTGACCGGGAACAATGCTCCCCGCATAGCGCGTGCGCACGCAGCCGGGCTGGATATCCCGCCTTGCCTCAAATCCCTCCGTCATTTCATAGCATACCGCCGACACCATGACAAGCCGCGAGGCTTTTGTCCGGCAGGCAATAAAGGATGCGCCTCCCTCCATCCAAGCCCTTTCCGCCTGCAAATGGGCATGGGGCCGGGCGGCCACCCGGGGATCGCTGGGATCCGCGTAATTGGTCACGTTGGCATCCTGCAGCGATAGAATGCTCAAGGGCCCCTCGTAATTGAGGGACTTTACCTCGTATTGCAAAAGGAACAATTCCTTCTGTGCAAAGGAAGCCATGCGGCGTATGGCAATTTCAACCTCCCGCCCCTTGGGGGAACGCCATCGGATGCGGCGCACCGCCTCCCCCGCCGCCATATCCAATTCTCTGTCGTGGGCAGCCAATTCCCCTGTGAAAGGGTCAAAGGCTTCCTCCCCCAAATACAGCTTTACCGTCTGAACATCCGTCACGTTGACAATGGTCTGCTGCTCTTCAGGAAAGCCGTAAAGCTTTTCTCCGTATTGGATAGGCTTTATATCGTAGTAGGCATTGATATATGTCCCCCGGATGGTTGAGGCCCCCTCCGCCGCGCCTTCCTCCTGGCAATTGCGTACGCCGATGTACCCGTTGGCCGTATGAAAGAGTGTTTCCATCAGGGCGGTTTCATTTTTTACAAGGCCCTGTCTTTGAAAAAGCATACAACTCATCCCTTCACATCCGTCATCGCAATTTGCAGGATTCTCGCTTTCGGGGTCATCGTATATCGGCCTGTTTCAAAAATTATGCCGGATCATCGATGGCCTTGCCCTGCTCAAAGGCCTCCAATATTTCCTGGGTGCACAATCCGCTGAGGCCGGTGGTATCATCCTCCTTCAGCCCTTGCAATACCTGCACCACATGCTGGATATAAGGCATTTGCACATGCATCAGCGGTTCAAAAGCGATGCGCTCCTCCCCGCCGCTCTTTGACAATACGATTGGCTCCATATCCATGATGGAAAAGCGCAAACTGCCCGCGCTGCCGTAGATAACGGCCTCATCCCTGCTTTGCAAAGCATGAAAGCTGAACTGCAA
>JAEWWY010000341.1 GCA_023458835.1 Bacillota bacterium | reverse complement strand
TTACAACAACCTGTATTATGCCCTTCCGATTTTGAAGGAGATGGACATGAAGGCTGTTATATCCATCGTAGGCATTAATGCCGACGCCTACAGTGACAAGCCTGATCCAGATCCCAATTACGCCTATCTTTCCTGGGATGAAGTCCGGTATTTGAGCGAAAGCGGGTATTTTGAGGTTCAAAATCACTCCTATGCGATGCACACCCTGAATGGGCGCAAAGGCTGCCAAAGAAAGAACGGAGAATCGGAAGCCGCCTATTGTACATCATTTAACGCGGACGCGATGAAGCAGCAAGCGCTTTTAAAGGAAAATTGCGGCGTTACTGCCACCGCGTTTACATATCCCTTTGGCCTTGTATGCCCCGAAGCGCGGAGCTGCCTGGCACAATTGCATTTCTCCGCCTCCCTGACCTGCAGCGAACGGATCAATTACATTCAGGCAGGCAATCCGGAGTGTCTTTTTGACATGGGCCGCTTCAACCGGTCGGGCAAGGTTTCCACAAAAACATTTATGAAGCGTTTGCTCAAGCAAATGGACTGATAAGCATACCGGTTTGATTTTGCACAGCATCTGCGGCGCATGGAATGTTGGAAAATGTGGGCGGAAAAATTATTTTGGCTTTGATGCAGGGTGTCAAGATGCGCATCCTGCTTTTTTACATCCGCAAAAGAAAGAAAATATAGGAAAATCTGTAACGAACAGCGAACAAAAAGGATATATGCAGCGAAGAAAGGAGGGGAGGCCGTGAGCTCCATGGAGGAAATCTATGAAGAGTATGCTACGCCGGTATACCAATACCTGTGCAGCCTGACCCATCATGCGGATACCGCCCAGGAACTGACGGCTGAAACCTTCTGCCAGGCCATAAAATCCATGAAGCGCTATAACGGGGAATGCAAACTGCTGGTATGGCTTTGCCAGATTGCCAGACATCTGTGGTATCAGGAACTGGACAGGCGCCGGCGCAAAGGCACTTTCAGCCTGGAGGATGTTCCTGAGCCGCCCGCCATGGACGGTTCACCGGAGGAAGCGCTTGTTGGGGCGGAAAGCCGTGTGGCGCTCTTCCGCCGGATGCAGGAATTGGATGAAACCACCAGGGAGGTGGTTTATCTGCGGCTGATGGGCGACTTGAGCTACCGGCAGATCGGGGATGTGCTTGGAAAAACGGAAAACTGGGCCCGGGTAACCTTTTACCGGGGCAAGGAAAAGCTGCGGAAAGGATGGCATGAGCATGTGTGACAGACTGAAATGCGAAATAGTGCGCGATCTTTTGCCCAATTATATTGAGGGCCTGACCAGTGTGGAAACGAACGATACCGTGTTCCGGCATATGGAAGGCTGTGAAGAATGCAAAAAGCTGCACGACAAGCTGAAGGCCGACATGGCTGTGCCTAAACTGGAGAAGAAAGATTTGCTGCGGCTTTTACGGGCCATACGCAAGGCCAGGCTGACTCAGATCATCCTGGCAGTATTGGGCGGTGCCATAGTGACCTGGGGCGTGGTATTCCTTATGGGTTCGGGATTAAGTGTTGTTTCTCCTGAGGAAATACAGGTGCAGAACATCTATCGTCTGTCGGACGGTTCCGTGGTGGTCGCATATAAGGTGCCGGGGCTGGATAACAGGATGCTGGCTGGAAATTCGGGCATACAATGGAGCAACGGGGATTATTCATTTGAAATCAGGACCACCTTCTGGAACCGTCTGTTCGGGAACCCGAACCCGGAGAATGCCATTCTCTATTACAGATTTGCCCAAAGCTTTCACTCATATTTTGGTGATATCATGGATCGCGGAAGCGATGAGCCGCTCATCATTTATTATGGCAATGAAAGAAACAAAAAGGAACTATGGCGGAAGGGCAACCCGGTGATCGAGGCTACGCCGGAATTTGAGGTTTATATCAACAGAGGCATCCGCCAAAACTATGAAGTTTTTTTGGAAGATTATTTGTGGCGGCTTTCCGTTACAGAACCAACGCCGACGATGATCCCGGGCGGTTCTTCCAACTGAGCGTATCCAATACAATGATCTGTATTCCAAATTTCAACAAAGGAGATTGTCTATGAAAACAAAAGCAATGGCCGTCCTTCTTGTCCTGTGCGTGATGTTGAGCGTGTGCTCAGGCGCATGGGCCGCCCCTGGGGATGCGACGCTGTTTCCGCCAGAAGATGATGGGTCCTTCATGGAGTACGTTCAATCGATAGCAGCCGTAGGAGACACCTTGTATTTGCTTGCAAATAACGGTTTCTATGCCTGGCAGGCAAAGGATGCGGAACCCCGGCTGATATCCAAGTCGGTCATGGTAGGTTATTCCTCCGGCAGATGGGAGGACATGTCCAAGGAGGATCAGGAGGCGAATAAAAACAGCGTCAATTACCTGCTGGAGAGGGACGGAAAGCTGTATGGCCTGAACACCGTAAAGGGGGCCTTGCTTTTGCTTTCCGTTACGGCGGATGATGTAAGCATCAGTGAAGCAGCCGTGCTTGACTGGGATAACATGTTTGTACATCAGGCCGATTACTCCTATACCAGGCAAATATACAGCGCTGCTTTGACAGAGGACCGCCTCTATCTGCTGGCGCAGCAGCCCACTGACAGTTGGAGCGACTATGACCTGCTGGCTTTTGACCTTGCGACCGGAGCGCAAACCAAGATGGCGGTTGAAAATGTGCACGCTATTACGCGCTACGAAAACGGCCAGCTTTTATGCAATGTGTATGACTGGGAAAACATGTACACCAGCGATGGAAAGCCGGTCTATCCCGCTTTGTCGGTGCTGGACCCTGCCACGCAAAAGCTTACAAAGATCGCGGATTTCCCCACGACACAGGTCGGGGGATTATGCTATTCCTCCGAAAGCGGCATGGCTTATGTGCTGGGAAGGGGCGAGCTCTTTGGCTTAAAGCCAGGCGGCGCTTTTGAGGCCGTGGCTTACATGCCGGTAGACTATCCCGGCGACCAGACATCCACCGCCGTTTTGTCCGGAGGCCTATATGCGGCCATTCCCAGTTACGGCGCCGTATATGTGCGCAACACAGACCCTGCTTTGAAGGCGAACAGGGTTTTGCGCATTGCGGGCGGATATTCCGATAATGTCAGCCAGAAATTCCAGGCCGCCCATCCCGAGCTTCCCGTGGTCTTCGTAGATGCACCCTTCCGGGGGGCCGAGGAAGTTGCCAAGCAGATGGTATCGGGCTCCGGCAGCGCCGATATATTCATCATCAGCCTGTCTTATGGCGGATTTTCCTCCCTGCGGGAAAAGGGGTATGTGACCGATTTGAGCGGAAGCGCCATTTTGACGGAAGCCGTCTCAAAAATGTATCCCCAATATGTGAAGGACGTTTTCAAGGATGGAAAGCTCGTCGCCTTCCCTTACCGCTTCAATGCCAATGCTTTGGGATATTCACCTGATATATTGAAGGAGCTTGGCGTCGAGAGGCCGCCGCAAACACTGTTTGAGCTGATGGACCTGTATGTGGACTGGGTGGACGAGTATGCCCAGGATTTTTCCGGCTATACGCTGCAGGAGAGCGTGTACGATATCCGCATGGAGATGCTCAGCAACATCATGATGACATATCTGGCTCATTATGCCCGTACCGGGGAGGACCTGAAGTTCGATACGCCGCTGTTCAAGTCGCTGCTTGCCAAGCTGGATGAGGTTTCGCCCATACTGGAGGAACTGAATCCTTCCGAAGAGGAGCGGCAAGGCGGCACGGTCATATCCTATGGGTCGGATGACAAGCCTACCTCACTGATATCCACCTATTATACCTTCTATCCCATGGAGCACAATGATAACCGGGGATACCTGCCCTTGCCCCTTTCGCTGGAGAAGGATATGGACCCGGCGCTGTTTGCGTATATTGACGTTTTTGTGATCAATCCCAATTCCCCGAATCAGGACCTTGCCCAAACCTACCTGGAATATTTCGCACAGAATATGCCCAGGGACATTTCCATCACCTTCTGCCCGGATGACAATACGCCGGTAGAAAATGCATGGTACACGCGGGAAATTGAGAACATGAAAAAGTCTTTGGATGAGGTGAGAAAGGAAATGGAAACCGCCAGCCCGGAGGAGATGAAAGGGCTGGAAGACATACTGAAAATGCAGGAAGAAGCCCTGGCCTGGAATGAGAAAAACCGTTTCAGCATATCGGAAAAAATCATCACGCAATACCGGGAAATGGTACCCTATGTCTGTGTCGACACGCAGAATATGAATTTCCTGACGGGCTCCCGGGAAGCGCAGACGCTTCTCCAGCGGCTCATGCAGGG
>JAEWWY010000340.1 GCA_023458835.1 Bacillota bacterium | reverse complement strand
TCACGATGCCGTCGCCCGTTTCAGGAACAGCGTGAAAATGCGTCATCCAGCCGGTTCCCTGCCCGCCATGGGAGATGGCGCGCTCCCCGCCGGGGAGATTCTCCAGATAACAGCCCAGCCCGTACGCGTCGAAGGCCAGGCTGTACAGGCCCAGATCATATGCCGCCGGTGTATACATCATGGCGATGCTTTCCGGGCTGAGCACCTGCTGATCCGAGCCCTTCATGCCGGCGGCAACGAACGCGGCCATATCCCCGGCGGATGCGAAAAGCCCGCCGGAGCCCCTTTCCGGATAGACGTACACCGGAACGGCTTTGCCCGAAAGATCATACCCCAGGGGCACCGGCGGCTGAAGGTCCCCGCTCCATACAAAGGTGGCATGGTCCATGCCCAGGGGGAGCAGGACCTCCCGCCGCATGTATTCCGCAAAATCGCAGCCCGTGACCTGCTGTATCAAAAGCTCCAACAGGTTATAGCCTGTGTTGGAGTAGGAAAAGCGTGCGCCGGGTTCGTTGATCAATACGGCTTCCGCCGTAAGCCTTTCCGTGAGTGTGGGCATTGCCTGATGGGGGGAATAGGTTTGAAATACGTCGCCCAGGGGCAATCCCGCGCAATGGCTGAGCAATTGCCGCACCGTGACCCGCTCCGCCGAAAAGGGAGAGGGCGGAAAGCTCCAGTCTTTGATATATTGCATTACGGGTTCGTCCAGGGCGATTTTCCCCTGCTCTGCAAGCTTTATGACGCCCCATGCCGTGACAGGCTTGGAAAGGGACTGCACCCGCAGGTAGGCCTCCTCCGTCATCTCCCTCTTTGCATCCAGGTCGGCATAGCCGTAGGCATGGGTCCAGACGGTTTGTCCGCCCGTTAGCAATGCGATACAGGCCCCCGGAATGCCGTATATGTCCATCAGGCCGGGGATTCTAGCATGGATCTGATCCGTGAACGCCGCCAGGGAGTCTCCCTTCTGCACACGGGCCGGCTGCGGTATCCTTGCCAGGGACGCAAGCAGCACCAAAGACAAAACGCATACCGCCAGGATCTTTACCCCCGGGCGGCCTCTGCCAAAGGGAAGCCTTTTCCCCGGTCCCATCCGGCCCCTCACCCCTTTCAATCTATACAATCGTGGTCATTGCTTCCTGGCTTTGTACATCTGCGTGATGGCCCCCAGTACAACGCCAATGCCCGCGCCGATGCCAAGGCCCCAAATCAGGTCATTCAGCAGCGCCCCCAGCAGGATGCCGATGGCCGCGCAAAGACCGATCGCCGTGCCCATATTCCAAAAATCCGCCATGCTGTGCCGTTTGCCCATGATATTCCTCCTTTCACCATGATTCACCTGTTACTGGCCCTTGTCCGGCGGGGAATGCTGCAGCCGGTATGCTTTCAGGCCCGCGTTGATCTGCTTTTCATCCAGGATATCGCCGATGAAGCTGGTGATCCAGACCAGAGCGTATACGAAAAGAAACAGCAGCATGAACGTTGCCACGCTCTTTGCATCCCCAAACGCGAACCATTCAAAGCGCCATGCGCATAGGCTTACCCCCAAGAGCAGCAGGCTGAAATGCACACCCGTCCTGATGGCCATATGCCGTTTGCGGATAGGCTTTTCTGAAACAAAGAGAAAGTTCAGCAGCGATGCAACCGCGGCGATGACCACCGACTGCACCACCAGCCGGAACGGCAGGTATGGGTTGGAATAGATCCGGATGAACAAGGCGCTTGCAAGGATGACGCAGGTGAACACCGAGGTGAACCAGGTAAAAAACCGCCGTCCATAGCTTAAATACCGCTCCATGATGATCCCCCCTCACAAACCCAGCTTTCTTTTCAAAACCGGCACATATTGGCGCGAAATGATGATCCTTTCCCCGTTTTGCAGCCGCGCTTCGAAGCGGCCGTTGAATACCGCCTGCACGCTTTCGATCTTGGACAGGTTGGCAACGATGGCCTTGGAAGCCCGGAAAAAATCGCTGTCCTCAAACCGCGCCTCAATTTCATACAGCTTAAGCGGCGTTTCGTATACCTTCTTTTCGGTATAGAGAAAGACTCTTCCATCCACCGCCTCAAAGTAGAATACCTCATCCGCGCTTAAAATGAAGGATGATGCGTCCTGCCGCCCGATCAGCTTGCCGCTTGCCAGCCGTATGGCCGCTACGACCCGCCTGAGCGGCTCATCCAGCGCCCGGCAGCGTATGACGACCTCGGGTTCCTCATATATGGCGGCTTCTTCCAGCGTGATCCTCATTCCATCCCCTCCCTTGATACCCGGTCATCATCAGTATAATGGCCGGCTGCCCAAAAGCAATAGATTTATCAATGAGTTGCGCCACAGCGCCTGTAAGCTGCACAGGCGGCGGCAGAAAAGAAAAAGAGGCTGCCTCTTCGCGTTGCGCCGCTTTGAGCCAGCCCCTGTTGTCCCAGCCTGATCTATTCACTTTGCATCTGTCCGCCGCGGGAGCCGCTTCCTTCATCCCCTGTTATAAGGCGTCATGCCAGCAGGGCATCCTCCATAAGCCGCGCATCATTCAAGAGCGCTGTCCCGCCTTGTTTATAGATGCTTCCTTCCTTCAGGATCAGCACGCCGTCCACGTATTCTTTTGCCAGATTAAGATCATGGGTGGCAATGAGCATGCCCATGGGAAGGTCCCGCATCTGGTTCAGAAAATTGCGCCTGGCACGGGGGTCAAGGAAGGCCGTGGGCTCGTCCATGAGCAGCGTGCGCGGCTTCAAAACCAGCGCCGCGGCAATGGCAGCGCCCCGCTTTTCCCCGCCCGACAGCCTGTAGGGCGGGCGGTCCTTTACATGCGCGAGCCCCATCCTGGCAAGCAGGCCGTTCACCTGCTCCGCCACCTGGCTTTCAGCCATGCCCCGGTTGCGCAGCCCAAAGGCGATATCATCATATACCGTGGGCATAAACAACTGATCGTCCGGGTTTTGAAACACCATGCCCACATGATTTCGAACTTCCTGCACATGCTCCCTGTCAAGCGGTATGCCGTCTATCACAACCGTCCCGCTCCGGGGCAGCTCCAGCGCGCAGAGAATGGAGAGCAGGGTGGATTTTCCCGCACCGTTTGCGCCCACCAGCGCATACTTTTTTCCATCCTCCAGGCGGAAGGAAATATCCTTCAGCGCAGCCACATGGTTGGGATAAGAAAAGGAAACATTGGACGCGACAATCATATCATCACCCCTCCATCAGCGCAGAAAGCCAAAAAGTCCCGAAGCGGGCAGGAAGCGGCACAGGAGGATCAAAGCGCTTGTGATCACGGCATAACAGGCGCTTTTGATGTCCATCCGCCCCGTATCCAACATGGCGAAGCCGCCGTCAAATCCCCGCAGCTTCATGGCCTGATAGACACGCTCCGCCTGATTCATGCTCCTTAGCAGCAATTGCCCCACAAAGGAGCCCATATCTTTCATTTGGATGCCCCGGGGCCTTACCGACCGCAGGTGATATGCCCTGACCATCCGGCCGGCCTCCCCCGCAAGGAGCGAGAGATACCGGAGGCATAGCAGCAGGACGGTGAGGAGGATCCTGGGCATGCCCAGCCTGCGCAGGCAGGAGAATACCTGCGCCATTCTTGTGGTCGCCATCAAAATCAGCACAGCGCCTGCCGTCAGTATTGTTTTTTCAAGCAATACGGCAAAGGATACCACCCCTCGGGATATGGGAATTCCAAGGATCACAAGGTGCATGGCTTTTTCAAGCAGGATGTTGGACAGGCCCGCAAACAGCACAAACGGCAAAGCGACCCATATGCGCTTCAGGACCGCGCGGACGGGTGTTTCCGAAAGGGCCAGCAAAACGGCGGGATAAAAGAAAAACAGGCTCAGCGTAAAAAAGTCCAGCCGGCCTGCCGAAATAACCGTCACCACATAGATCAATGTGACGATGAGCTTGCTGAGGGGGTGAAAGCGGTGTATGACGGTATGGCCGGAGGCAAGCTCCTCCAGCGCAAGCATTTCTCCAATGGCCCCGGCCGCTTTTTGCATGTCTTCTCCCTTACCCAAATATTGCGGCCGTCCCAGGCGGCATCCGGACGGCCGCCGGCTTGTAATGCAAGCGTAAGGCTTAAGCGGCCTTCCGCTTCGCCTTGGAGACAAGGATGCCGGCGCCCACCGCCAGGAGCATGGTAACGGCGCTGCCCGCAACGCCTGCCACGCTGGTGCCGGCCGCGCTGCCGGATTCCTTGAAGGCGTAATCCGGCATCACGGAAGTTGCCTCCTGGATACCGGCAAAGGCATCGTGGACGGCGCCGGCCGCTTTGATCTCACGAAGCTCATCCGCAGCTTCGCCCCCTGCCGTGGCCGCGGTTTCGGCGGTTTCCCTCTGGCGCAGCACCCCGTCCACAGACCACTCCAGGCCGTCGGGGTAGGAGGAGGCAAACAGGGACAGGCCGCCGCCCACCAGCAAGGTGAGTAGGCCAAGCACGGCCAGCAC
>JAEWWY010000339.1 GCA_023458835.1 Bacillota bacterium | reverse complement strand
TACTATCCGTACTAAGTATATCATGCACTCTATCGCTGTCAATACTTTTTACAGCAAAATTCATCTTTTTTTTTGAAAAGCGCTAAACATTTGTCGATTTGCGCCGATATATAGTGTTTTATCAGCAAGCCACAGCAATACCTAGTGGTAGGTTCATTTGAGCAAATTCCAGAATTTGCAATATTTCGTTATCATATAAAAAGAAAAAAGACCAGTTTTCCAATTCCTTCAAGTAATTGAATAAGGGTATTTCCTAAAAACTTCCTTTCTTATTTTTACAACCCTCCGAAATAAAGATGGAAAATTTTTTCCGCCTTCTATTCCGGTCAAGCTGGCTGGAAGAATATATCCAGCGTCCGGTTATGTTACACTTCCTTTTCCGCACCCCTTTTCAAGGCCAGCTTCATCTGACTGCGGCTTTTACGTGCCAATGCGTCACCGCAGGCCATATGGGCGATGATAGCCTTGACCAGCGTCTCCAATTCCCCGCCCGCCAAATAATCGGCAGGCGCTATGAAATCCACCCGCTGATCCGAAAGCAGGCTCTCCACCTTCTCCTTTTGCGTGTAGACAGCAATGGATTTGCCACCGTTTGTCTTCACAAGCTTCATGCAGGGCACGTCCGTCAAACCGTCGCCAAAATAGATCATGTTCCGAAAGGGGACGGGCCGGTCATCCTCCGGAATAAACTTATTGAGCTCCACATCCTCTGACATGGCGCGGACGCCCTTGTTGATGCGGAAGAGGAATTGCGTCTTTGTGGTATAGTTCACCGTTACGGCAGGCCAGTCAGCCACGCCGCTTTCATCGTAGTGGTAGGCGCAGGCATATATCTCCTCAAAATGTTTCGCGATGACCGAGCCTTCAATGATCTCCCTCAGGCCAGAGGAGATGATGTAGTGCTGGATCTGAACTCCGCGGGCCTCCCCAAAGGCATTGATTCTTGCAAACCAATCCATGACACCGGGAAACAACTGAATATCCTTTCCCAGTGCCACCAGGTTTTCCCGGCGGATGGATTTTTGTTTTTCTCCGGCCTTTTTGACCATCAGGTACATGTAGGCCAGGATCCTGTCCATTTTTTTCTCTTCCGCCATACGGCGCGACATGTTCCAAAATGCATCCGGTTCCATGCCCAGGCCGGGGATGAAGGAATAATTCTGCATGTCGGTGGTACAAAGCGTGCTGTCAAAATCGTACATCAGGGCAATGATGGGCCGGCTGGTATCCATAGGTGCTCCTTTCGTCTGAAATGCATCAGGGCTTCATTTCTTCATGAATGAATGGTAAAACCTCATATACTTTCTTCTATTGTACCATATACTTGCCGCCTGCAAAAAGATTATTTGCAAAGCGTACCCCCGCCCGCTTGACATGGTGTTGCCACACTGCTATCGTATTGTAGGATGATAAAGGCCTGGCAACGCATGCGGGCCCACATGTATCATGCGGATGTCCAAGCCAAATGAACACCTTTCATAAGGAGGAATGACCATGTCTCGTTTTCCCATCGGCGTGATGCTGGATTCATTTTTGAAGCCTATCCCGGAAGCGTTGAAATTAGCCGCACAACTGGGCGTACAGGGTATACAGGTATATGCCACCCGGGGCGAATTGTCTCCGGATCATATGACGCAGGAAAAACGCCGGGAATTTCGGCAGCGTGTGCAGGATAATGGCCTCGTCATCAGCGCATTGTGCGGCGACCTGGGTCAGGGCTTTCACCGTCCGGCGGAAAACCCAAAGCTCATTGATGCATCCAAGCGAATCCTGGATTTGGCGAAGGACCTGGGCACCGATGTCGTCACCACCCACATCGGCGTGGTCCCGGAGGATGAAAACCATCCCCGCCTGCGCATCATGCAGGATGCCTGCGGAGAATTAAGCCGCTATGCCGACAGCATGCAGGCCCATTTCGCCGTAGAAACAGGCCCGGAGACAGCCGCTACCTTGAAGCGCTTTCTGGACAGTCTTCACTCCAAAGGCGTAGCGGTGAACTTTGACCCTGCCAATCTTGTAATGGTCACGGGAGACGATCCCGTAAAGGCCGTGCATACCCTGAAGGATTATATCGTACATACCCATGCCAAGGATGGCGTGCGCCATTACTACCGCAATCCGGAAGAGGTCTACAGCATAGTCGAATCCCCCACCGTCACCTCCCCCTCCTTTGAGGAATTGCCCCTGGGAAGCGGGCGCGTGAATTTCCCCGGCTGGCTGAAAGCCTTATGGGATGTCGGCGACCGCGGCTTCCTCCCCATTGCGCGGGAAGTAGGCGAAGACCCGTACAGGGACATTGCGGGGGCTGTGGATTATCTGAAAGGCATCATGGCATAAAGGAGAAATACAATGGAAAAGTTGAAGGTTGGCGTCATCGGCACCGGCTCCATCTCCCTGGAGCACTTAAATGCCTACAAGAAACATCCGGATGTGGAGATTTATGCGCTGTGCGACCTTAATGAGCAGCTTCTTCAAAAGCGGGGCGAAGAATTTGACGTTACGCGCCTGTATACCAGCGCAGAAGATATGCTTCGCCTCCCCGAATTGCAGGCCGTTAGCATCTGCGCCTGGAATTCTGCCCACGCGCCGCTTGCGATCGCCGCTTTGAAGGCAGGCAAGCATGTGCTGTGCGAAAAGCCCATGGCCACCACCGCAAAAGATGCGGGGGATATGCTCAAGGCCGCCAGGGAAAGCGGAAAGCTTTTAATGATCGGCTTCGTGCGCCGCTTCGGCAACGACTGCGCCATTTTGAAGGATTTTATCGGACAGGGCGCTTTCGGCGACATCTATTATGCCAAGGCCACGTATCTTCGCCGCAAGGGCAATCCCGGCGGCTGGTTCGGCGACAAAGCCCGCTCCGGCGGCGGGCCGCTGATCGACCTGGGTGTCCATGTGATCGATCTGACCAGATTCCTGATGGGCAATCCCAAACCCGTATCGGTATACGGCGCGACCTTCCAGAAGCTGTTTGACCGCAAGGATGTGAAAAGCGATCCCGGCTACCGGGCCGCCGGCGCCACGGATCACGACATCTGCGATGTGGAGGATCTGGCCAGCGCCATGATCCGCTATGACAACGGCGCGGTGGTAACGGTGGAGGCCAGCTTTTCCCTGAACATTGCAAAGCCCGTGGGGCGCGTAGAGCTGTTCGGCACAAAGGCCGGGGCCAAGCTGGAGCCGGATCTGGAAATCTACACCGAGATGAATGGGTATCTGGCGGATGTTACGCTGCCCATGCGCACGTCACTCAGCTTTGACGGCTTGTTTCAGAACGAGATCGCCCATTTTGTGGACTGCGTCATGACAGGCGCGTCCTGCCAAAGTCCCGCGGAGGATGGGGTGACGCTGATGAAGATTCTGGATGCCATCTATGAATCTGCAAAGACCGGACATGAAGTGGTGCTTTGAGGGGAGGGAGCAAATTGCGTCTTTCGGTATCCAGCTACAGCTATTTGAACCATATGGAAAAGACAGGGGCCAGCTATTTCGATATTTGCGGTCTTGCCAAAAAGACAGGCTTTGAAGCCATTGAGTTCATTCCCCTGGATCTGAACTACGGCCAGGGGCAGGCGACTGTACAGGAACTGGCCTCCGCTCTATATAAGCATTGCCGCTCCATCGGCCTTACCATCTGCGCCTACACCGTCCCGGCGGATTTCCTTGCGGGCAGCGGCGGCGATATTCAAAAAGAAGCGTCGCGGCTGAAAGATTGCGTGGATATCGCCGCACTGCTGGGCGCGGGCCTTATGCGCCATGATATCGCCAGGCAACTGAATGAAAAATGCAGAAGCTACCGGGATGTGATCCGTATCGCAGCGCCGGCCATACGTGAGGTGGCGGAATATGCCGCTTCCAAGGGAATCCGCACCTGCACGGAAAACCATGGCTTTTTGATGCAGGATGCCCAGCGGGTGGAGGAACTCATCCTGGCGGTGGATCACAAAAATTTCGGCTGGCTTGTGGATATGGGCAACTTTGCCTGCGTGGATCAGGACAGCGCCTGGGCAGTAGGCATTGCCGCACCCTACGCATTCCATGTCCACGCCAAGGACTTTCTTATCAAGCCCGGCACGGAAACGGATCCCGGCATGGGCTGGTTCCGCTCCCGGGGCGGCAATTATCTTCGGGGCACGGTGGCGGGTCACGGGGCGGTCCCCATTGAACAGTGCTTGTATAGCCTGAAAAAAGCGGGCTACGACGGATTTTTGTCCCTGGAGTTCGAGGGCATGGAGGAAACGCTGACCGCCATCGAGGCAAGCTACGGATATTTGAAACGTATCGCCTCCCGGTGATTTTCAGTTCTAGCAAAAAACGCTTCTGCTTCTTACAGAAGTGTTTTTTTTACGCTCAGGATAAATTTCTGTTTCACGCTCATACTATATATGTAAAACTTTTCCACTTGAAGGAGTATCTGTTTGTATGGCGCAGTCCCAAAAGCCAGATTCCCTGATTCGCCGCCAGCGTGCGCATGTCAGCATACTTGGCATTACGCACCTGCACTTGCGCAATCCAATGATCATTGCGCTCTGGTCGGCCATCTTCCCGGGCTTCGGCCATCTGCTGCTTTCCAAGTTCTTCTGCGGCATGGTCTTATTCATATGGGAAGTTTTTATCAACCTCCAATCCCATTTGAACACGGCTATCTTCTATACGTTTACCGGAAATTTCGAATTGGCAAAGCTCGTGCTGGACAAGGAATGGTTATTGCTCTACATCCCCACCTATTTATTTTCCATTTGGGACAGTTATCGAACTACCGAGGATATCAACCAGCAATTCCTGCTGTCCGCTCACGAGGATGCGCCAATCAACCCCCTCACCGTACAAACAATGGGACTCAATCATCTGGACAAAAGCTCCCCTTGGGTAGGCGCAGCATGGTCCATGCTCTCACCGGGAATCGGCCAACTGGTCAGCCGGTGCCTTCTATCAGCCTTCTTCCTGCTGGGCTGGTGGATCATCGTTGCTTACCAATCCAAGCTTCTGCCTGCCATTCATTTTACTGCGTTTGGACAGTTTGAGCTGGCCAAGGAGGCATTGGACAAGCAATGGGTGCTGAACGTGCCTTCCATTTTTCTCTTTGGCATATACGAGGCCTACGTCCATATCGTCGAGGGCAACAAGCTTTTCGAATGGGAGCAGGCCAGGTTCCTAAGGCAAAAGTTTCAAGACAGATCCTTTCAAATGCCTTTCCGCGACGGGCGGGAAAACGGAGGTTCCATGTACGTAGTTGCAAGCTTTGAACATAGCGTCCATCTGGAAGCGGCCATAGTGACGCTTGAAAAACAAGGTATCCCCAAGTCCGGCATTCTGGCTGTGCCGCTGGATAAGCGGGATGAATCCCCGATGCTCTTTGACCAGTTCCGTGCTTCCGACAGGCAAAGCATGATGGATTATCCCCTCATCATTTCCACCATATTTTCTCTCTTAGGTTTGATCTACGGTTTTTTGCTGCCCTGGGGACCTGTGCTATGGGCACTCATCGGCACAGGGGCCGGCTTCGGGACCGGCATTCTGATCAAGCTGCTTGTAAACCGCAGGCGCAGGAAAAAACTGCGCATCCAGCCGCCCGATGTGGTCCTTTTGATCAATTGCATGGATATTCAGCCAAACAGGGTGCAGGATATACTCTGGAACCACGGCGCATTGGGCGTGAGCACGCTCACCACAGCCTGCGGGGTTTCATGTACAGGGGATAACCTATGAACGGCCAGGATCAATTAGAGGAGATCATCAAACTCAAGGAACAGCTTAACGATATGTTCGTTGAGCACTAATACCCTGTCCGCGTCCTTTCGCAAATAGCGCTGTTTCTGCCGGTGGATTATGTCATCATCCCCGTGGTTGGGGCAATCCTGTATCAAAAGTTCCCCAAATGGTGGAAGTATTTGCTGGCATGCACCATTGCCAGCGCCGTCATGTCTTTCATCTGCGAACCGTTTGCCGTATATATCGGCATGTACAGGCTGCTCGCCTGGCGATATATATATTCCTTTCCCATCTATATCGCCCTATACGTCCTGGCCAAGTTCGTCACCGAAAAGATCGCAGCCAAGACGAATGACGCAAAAAGCCATCCAAAGAAATAAGCATTGGCCCTCTGCCCTTGCTGCCGTTTCCCCCAGGGCGGTCTCATTTGGATTTACATCAAGGAACAAATAGCAAAAAAAAGAAAACAAACTGTGCACCCGAAGGTCCAGGGCGATGGTCAAGCCCTGGTCGTGCTGGGGGCACGAAATGTTCTCATTCTTTCCAGACGAATGCCCTTCCAGAAGAGAAGAATTTCGCCCCTGCGGGGGCGACCAGGGCTTGACCATCGCCCTGGAGCTTCGGATGCATCCTCTCTTTTGCTGAAAAATTTCAAATGAGACTGCCCTGCCGTTTCCCCTGCCGCGCCTTGACAGGGCACGATGCATCGTGTATGATGACGGCACATTCTTTCTGCGCATGTGCTTATGGGTATAGGCGCAGGGGAAAGGCTGGGATGCTTTGCATGCAGGATACGGCAACTGGGAACAAGGGGAGCGCAGACCTTGCGGAACGGCCCGTGCTCATCGATATTCAAAAGCTCAAAAAGGTTTATCCCGTGCAGGATGGCGAAGTGGTGGCGCTCAGCGACATCAGCCTCACCATCCGCGAGGGCGATATTTACGGCATCATCGGCTTGAGCGGCGCGGGCAAGAGCACGCTCATCCGCTGCATCAACCGGCTGGACGAACCCACGGAGGGCAAAATCCTCTTCGAGGGCAAAAACGTGCTGTCCATGGACAAAAAGGAACTTTTGTCCCTGCGCCGGGGCGTGAGCATGATCTTTCAGCAGTTCAACCTGGTGATGCAAAAGACGGTGGCCAAGAATATCCGTTACCCCATGGATATCGCCGGCGTCAAGCGTTCCCAGGCGGAAAATCGGGTGCGCGAGCTTTTGAAAATCGTAGGCCTGGAGGAAAAGCTGAACGCCTATCCATCCCAGTTGTCCGGCGGGCAAAAACAAAGGGGTGCCAGCGCCAGGGCGCTGGCCATGAACCCCAAGGTGCTCCTGTGCGATGAAGCCACCTCCGCCCTGGACCCCATGACCACCCAATCCATCTTGAAGCTTTTGCAGGACATCAACCGGCAGATGGGCATTACCATCGTGATCATCACCCATGAAATGGCCGTGATCCGGCAGATCTGTACCCATGTAGCCATATTGGACGGCGGCGTCATCGCGGAGGAAGGCAGTGTGGACGAGGTCTTCACCCACACCAAAAGCCAGGCGGGCAGAAGGCTGTTCGGCATCGTGCCCACGGAGGACGAGCCTTTTCCCTTTTCCAGCCCGGCCATAAGGGTGGTGTTCGACGGCGGGAGGGTGGCTGATCCCATCATTTCCCGGCTGATACTGCATCTCAACATGCCCGTCAGCATCCTTTCCGCCGATGTGCGCAACTTGAACGGCGTGCAGTATGGGCAAATGCTGATCACCGCGCCGGAGGATCCAGCCATCAAAAAACAGGCGATGGACTTCCTGCGGGCCCAGAACCTTACAGTGGAGGAGGTGCAGCCATCATGACATGGGATAAAATGTGGGCATTGTTAAGCCAGGGCATCATCGATACCCTGTATATGACACTGCCCTCCACCTTCTTCGCATACTTGATCGGCCTGCCCCTGGGCGTGCTGCTGGTGATCACCAGGCGGGGTCACATCCTGCCTGCGCCGGGCTTTAACGCCGTGCTTGGTGTCATCGTCAACTTTTTGCGGTCCATCCCCTTTATTATCCTGCTGGTGATGCTCTTCCCGGTAACCAGGGCCATCATGGGCAGCGCCATCGGTACCCAGTCCATCATCTTTCCGCTGGTGGTCAGCGCCTTCCCCTATGTGGCAAGAATGGTGGAAAGCTCCCTGAGGGAGGTGGACAGCGGCGTGATTGAGGCTGCGTTGTCCATGGGCTCCACCACCTGGCAGATTATATGCAAGGTATTGCTGCCGGAAGCGCTTCCTTCCCTGGTAAGCGGCGCCACCATCTGCCTGACCACCATCCTGGCCTATACAGCCATGGCCGGGGCCGCCGGCGGCGACGGATTGGGCAAGATCGCCATCAGCTATGGGCTGAACCGCCGGGAATACAACATTATGTATTCTGCCAGCATCGCGCTGGTGCTGCTGGTGCAAATCTTTCAGGTAGCGGGAACCATGATCACAAAGCGGCTGGACCACAAACAGCGATAAGCCACTTTTGAAAAGCGCCCCCGCCCTCAGCCGGGGCGCGTCAGCGTGTCAACAAAGTGGCAAAGCCACATTGT
>JAEWWY010000338.1 GCA_023458835.1 Bacillota bacterium | reverse complement strand
CTTCGCTCCTTCAGGGCGGCCATCTGGTCCAGCTTGGAGGTGTCGCCAGAGTGGTAGACGGTGATGCCGTCAAACGTCAGCACAAAGCCCGTGGAGCTTTTGATGCTGTGGTTTTTGTTGGCCGCGGGGACGGGCTCGATCTTCACGCCCAAATGCTCGAAGGTGTTGTAGCTCATGTCCTTCTGATTGATGGTCTGCTTCACCCGGAGCAGAAGGCAGCCCTCGTTCTGCTGGCACAGCTTTACCTGGTTGTGGTCATCGTGCTCGTGGCTGACGAGAATGATATCGGCCTTTTCGCTGTAATCGCCGGGGTGGTAGGGGTCAATGTAGATGACGACACCCTCTGCCGTTTTGATCTTCATGGAGGCATGGCCGATGAGGGTGAGGGTCGGGGCCGTTTGTACATCGGGCTGGGTTTGGGCGGCTGCCATGGCCGGCAGCAGCGCAAGGGAGGCTGCCATCAGCAGGCAGAAGAGGCGCGTGCGGGTGGAACGGCTCATAAATCTCCCTCCTTGATGATTTGTGGGAACAGGCAAACGGTCGGTCAGTCGGGTGCAACGGCGCCTGTTTCGTTCAGGCGCAAGGCCTGCATGGGCTTCAAAAGGTGTACCGCGGCGCCGGCGGCCTTTGCCGCCCGGAGGATTTCATTTGTGGCGCAGCCGTTGACCTCATACAGGTCGTGGTGCATGGGGATATAGGGAACGTGCAGCGCGGCGGCCAGGGAGGCCGCTTGGGCGCAGTTCATGTTGCCGATGATGCCGTTTTTTGTGCGTTCCTCATCACCGCCGTTCACGGGGAGCAGAAGCAGGCCGCATTTGGCTTCCCGCAGGCGGCGGGAAAGCCCGTCGTACAGGCTCATATCCCCGCCGAAGAATACCTTGATGTCTTCCCGCTCGATGATATAGCTCAGTTCGTGAAAGCGCCCGCTTGCATCGGTATGCAGTTGCGTGTGGGCGCAGGGGATGGGAGTGATTTTCACCGGACCGATGAAGAAACTTTCTTCCGCCCGGGCGTACACGATATTGGGCGCGCCCAAACGCTCAAGATGATGGCATTCAGGGGCGGGAGCCGCTGCTGTGCATGCGCCGCCCTGCGCAAAAAATGGCTGAAGTGTCCATGGATCCAGATGATCCTCATGGCTGTGGGAAATGATCATGCCATCAGGGCCCAATAGATGCAAGGCGGTGGGCGGTGGATACAGCCGCCGCCAGGTCATGCGTTCGCTGGAGCCAATTTGGTCTACATAGTCGCTCAAGTAAGGGTCGGTTACAATTTTCGTATCCCCAAAGTCCAGCAAAAAACCGCATTGGCCCAAATATGTAACGGATAATCCTGCCATCTGTGTTCCTCCTTATACGCCGGCGCTTTTGCGCGCATCATCCGCTTCTTCCGCAGAGATGGGGTGGTCGCTGTACCGCGCCTGCTCATAGAGCGAGGCAATCTGCTGCGCCTGCGTAGGCGGCAGGGACAGTCCGCCGTTTTGCAGCGATTCCCTGGCGGTAAGGGAAGGCGCGGGGTTTTTCAGCCGCTTTGTGAGCAGCGCGTATACGCGGCGGACCCTGTCCCGGGGGGTGAGGCTCTCCCAGGCGGGAAGCTTCCTGTGGCGCTTTTGAAAGGATGCCCACCTGTTCTTGGCGGACTTCATCACTTCGCCCCAATCCAGGAGGCTTTCCGTTTTGTCCACATACCCTTCGCCGATGGCCCGGGAATAGTCCCTGATCCGGCTTAAAAGGTTTTTCAGCAGCCGTTTCAGCAGCCGGAGAAGCTGATAGAGCGCAAACAGCGCCAGCAGCGCGGCTATAATCACCGCCAGCACCGTCAGCACCTTTTCCAGGATCAGCGAAAGCGCGCTGGGCTCCGAGGCTTCGCCCAGCATGCCCAAATCAAAACCCTGGGGCGCGCCCCGCTCATTTACGGGCGTCAATTGCGGCAGCAGCATGGAAAGCCATAGCAGGATGGTGGCGAATGCCTTTTTTAGAAAGTCCCATACCGCCAGCGCCGCGGCCTCAAAGCTTTGCCAGCCGGCGGCCAGGATGGCGATCAATGAAAAAGCGGCCAGGATGCGGCGGTTTTGGTGAAGCAGCTTGGCGGGCGGCGATTGCTCCGTTCTGGCTGCGCCTATGAGGGCGTAGCGGTTGAACGCGAACAGGCACAGGAGCAGATAGCCGGAAAAGAAAAGGGACAGCGTACTGGCTGCACTTTCGAAGACAGCAAGCCCTTTGAGCGCCTGCCCGATCAGGTGCAGCGCAACGCCCTGGGAAAGCTGCGGGGCGGACCACTCCAGGCCTGATGGCCTTGCCATGGCCGGCATGAACAAAAGCATCATGATGAGGCAGGGAAGAAAGAGAAGGGCTGACAGGGGGCTTGACGGGAGCAGCACCCATGCGCACAGCGATGCTTGCAGGAGCATTGCTGCAAGAAAAGCGATTCTGCGGCGCCTTGCCGGCAAAAGCCCCGCCGTACACGATAAAAGGAGGGCGGAGAGCGGCAAGAGGAGACCGGTGGCCGGGCTTTCCGGCTTGAGGTACGCTCCCGGCAGCAAAAACAGCGGCGAAAACCCCAGATAGAAAATCAACGCGGCCATGGCTTTGGCCTTTATCTGCCGCCCAGTGAAGGGGCGGGCCGGGGCCGTTCCCGGCAGGCCGCTTTCCTTTTTATTGCCCATGGCCTGCGCTCCCTTCCCCGGCCTGCGGGCTTGCGGACGGCACATGCCTGTCGATCAGATGCAGTGCCACCGTGTTGCCCCGGAGCCGCAGCGTATTGATTTTCATTTGTATCAGCTCACTGTCGTACACGGACAGGAGCAGCATATCCATGCCGGTGAAGGCGGCCAGCGCGTCCAGCAGGGACAGGAAGGTGCGGGTGCGCGCTATGGTGAGGTGGGCCATGGCGGAAAGGATCTCCATCTCCCGCAGGCTGCTCCGGGCAGGGGGCAGGATGGCGGGCTCGTGTTCCTTGTCCAAAGGAATATTGGCGGCGAAACCGGCTTCCACCCCATTCCGCAACGCGTCTACGCACAGGGTGGCGGCCAAGGAGATCATGTATTCCACCGTTTGCTGTTCATATTCCATGAGATCCGCCCATTGGTGCTCCGACATCTGGGCGTTGATGACGATGAGCAGCTTTACATCGGCGGTCTGATCGTGGACCTTCATCTGCAGCATGCCAAGGCGCGCGGTAGCGGGCCAGTGGATGCCGGAGGGGTCATCCCCCGGGGAATAGGACCGGATGCCGCTTACCCAGACGGGATCGGGCACGATCCAGCGCTTGACGATAAGATCTCCCTGCCAGCGGGAGGAGGGAAGGGGGATGTCCTCGGGATTGAGCAGGCGGGGATATACCTCGATGGCGGCCCCCGTATCCACCTGCGTGGCGGGGCTGGCGGTGCCGATCAGGTCACCCGCGGTCAGGGCTACCGCCCCCGCCTGAAAAAAGCCGCGCTTTTTCAGAAGCACCGTATGGCTTCTGATGATCTGGCTGTAAGGCCTTAAATAGAACACGCTTTTATGATACTGCTCCCCGGAGATATGGGTCTCCATATCCGCCCTAAAGGAAAGGCTTGGAGAGATGCGGGATTCGGCCCGGATGAAAGGCACCGGCAGCAGCTTTTTGTTGCCCAGGACCTCCACCATCTCCACCGTTTCCCCCTGGAAAGCGGTAAGGCGCGAAAAGCGGCGTTCATAGGTGAGCTTCTTGAGCGCGAACCTGTCGACCACAATATGCTGCACGAAAAGCAGCAATACCAGTGCCAACAGCAGCATCACGGCATTCATCAGGCGCGCTCCTCCGTGGGCACGGGCACGGCCTTCAATGTATCCTGGATCAGCGCCTGGGCAATGCCTGTTTTGCCGTACATGCCCCGTACGATGACCCGGTGGGCAAGCACGGGGACGGCCAGGGCCTTCACATCATCGGGGATCACATAATCCCGGCCCCGGACCAAGGCCAGCGCCTGGGCGGCGCGCATAACGGCCAGCATGCCCCTGGGGCTGACGCCCAATTGTACCTGTTCGAATTTGCGTGTCTGCTCGCACAGGGCGGCGATGTATGCAATCACCGGCGGGGATACCGTGACGGAGGACAAGGCGGCCTGGGCGCCCAGCAATTCCTCTCTTTCAGCCACAGGATCCAGGCGGGCGATGGGGTCTTCCGCGAGGAAACGGTTCAGGATGG
>JAEWWY010000337.1 GCA_023458835.1 Bacillota bacterium | reverse complement strand
AGTAATCCTTGACCCCCAGGCGCATCGCCCGGCGGGCATACTCAAAATCGGAATAGCCGCTTAAAATAACAAAGCGGCTGCCCACGTCCTCCTGCATGCATTTTTCAATCAATTCCAGCCCGTCCATGCCCGGCATGCGGATATCCACAATGCACAGGGACGGCCTGATCGCCTTGATCTGCTCCAGGGCCTCCCCAGGGTTGGATACATAGGCCGCCACCTGAAAGCCGAACTGCCCCCAGTTGATGCTGTTCATGGCGTCAATGGCAACCCACGGTTCGTCATCCACCAGCACGACGGTATGCATTCCATTCTTCCTCCTTCCTATGGAGAGCGGCATGTGGCCATATGGAAGGGAAACCTGAAGATTTTGCAAGAACATATTAACATACGCCATTGTGGGTGGATAGTGTTTTTTCTATAATAATTTATATAGCGGACGAAACCGCGCCATCGAAAAGGAGGATTATCATGAAGAAATTCCTCGGCATCGCCCTGTCCCTTATGATGCTCGTCAGCCTGCTTCCCGGCTTGGGGGCGGCCCAGGCCAAGGACGGCGGAAGGCTTGTCATCGGCGAGTACATCCTGGACACGCAGCTATCCAACAAGAATCCTTACGTCACAACGGGCACATGGAACGGCAACCTGCGCACGCTGATGTATGACCCGCTGGTCTACTTCAACCCCCTGGCGGGCGAATACATCCCCATGCTGGCGGAGGAATGGTCATGGAACGAGGACTACAGCGCCATGACCTTCAAGCTTCGCGAGGGCGTCAAGTGGCACGACGGAGAGGCCTTTGACGCGGAGGATGTCATTTTCACCTACAATATGATCAAAGACACGACGCTGGACGTATACGGCCTGTGGAACCGCTTTGAGAGCATTACCGCCAACGGCAGCGAAGTGACCGTCAAATGCAAGGGCGCGTTCCCCTCGCTTCTTTCCTATATCGCGGAGCTGTATATCGTGCCCCAGCATATCTGGTCCGGCGTTGGCAATGTGGCCGAGTATCTCAATGAGGCCCCCGTGGGCACCGGCGCTTTCAAGTGGCGCAAGGCGACCGTGGGCACCGACATCCAGTTTGAGGCGAACAAGGATTATTTCCTGGGCGCCCCGCATGTGGACGAGTTGCTAATTATGATGTACAACTCCTCCCCGAACCTTTCCCTGGCGCTGCTCAAGGGCGAGGTGGATATGACCATGGGCACCATCACCATGTCCAACATCCCGGAATTTTTGACCAAGCCTAACGCAAACATGCAGATATATGCCGGGCTGACCAACTGGGTGGTCTGCATGAACCAGGAAAACGAATCCCTGGCCGACGTGGCCGTCCGCAAGGCGATGTGCATGGCCGTCGATCAGACAAGCCTCATCACCAAAGCGGAATACAACGGCGTGTTCCCCATCAATATGGCCTGGCTGCCCGATTTGTTCGGCGACCTGGTCAATGAGGAAGCCAACGCGCTTTTGACCTATGACCCGGCGGGCGCCAGGGCCGTCCTGGAGGCCGCGGGATACACGCTGGGCGAAGACGGCGTGTATCAGAAGGACGGCCGCCGCCTCTCCTTTACCTATCACAACGCCTCCGGCGCCCCTGCCCAGCAGATGGAGGCCGGCATGATCCAGCAGTGGCTGCTGAACATCGGCATTGAGATCATCCCGAAGCTGGCCACCTGGGCGGAGCTGGCGACCCTTCGCCAGCAGGGCAAGTTCGACCTGCTGCAGAACAACTTCCAGTTCCCCGCCGACCCGTACGCGGCGCTTAATTCCTGCTTCCATTCCGGCATGACCGCGCCCTCGGGCCAGGCGGCGCCGGGCAACAATCATTTCCGCTACCGCAACCCGGAACTGGACAAAATCCTGGACACCGTTGCCACCGAAACCGACGCCGCCCGGCAAAAGGAGCTCTACTACCAGGCGCAGACGATCATCGCCAACGATTATGTGGGCCTGCCCATGTACAACTCCGGCGATCACGTTCCCTACTATGACGGCAACCGCATCAGCGGCTGGCGCACGGACGTGCCTGTCAAGAGCATTCCGAATCTCATCAGCATTTTCTGCCCGTAAACGAATAAGAAGCTCCTTCAAACAGGCGGCGCAGCGGGCCTGCCGCGGCGCCGCCGGTTTTTTTTACGCCCAGGATGCTTGCAAGTGCTGGGAGAAGGCGGTCGGTTCATGTGAGGAACATCAAGGCATCCTATTTCGCGCGCAGGATATTCAGCGCGCTGTTCACCCTGTGGATCGCGCTGACGATCAATTTCCTGCTGCCCCGGCTCATGGGCGGCGATCCCGCGGACCTGATGGCCAGCCAAAGCGCCCTGGGCTCCCTGGAATACGCGGAGAGGCTCAAGGTGCAGTTCGGGCTGGATAAATCGCTTTTTGAGCAATATGTGCTGTATTTTGGAAACCTGCTCAAAGGGAACCTGGGCATTTCCTTTTCCACATTCCCCGTTCCCGTCTCCGCCATCATCACCCAGGCCATGCCCTGGACGCTGCTCATTGTGCTTTCCTCCACGCTGATCTCCTTTGCCCTGGCATGGGTGCTGGGCACCATCGCGGCGCTGAAAAAAGGAAGCTGGTTTGACAACGTTATCGTCGGGGCGTCCTTCTATGTGCAATCCACCCCCTACTTCTTTATTGGCATGATCATCCTCATGTTCCTGGCATATAGCCTGGGCTGGTTTCCCATGGGGCATGCGCTGCCGGCGGGCCTGGCCGATAATATCCCCTGGTACGCGATGATCGGCAAGGTGGCGTATCACGCGTTTTTGCCCGTTCTGTCGCTGATCGTTGTATCGCTGGCAGGCCGCATGGTCATGATGCGCTCCAACATCCTTCAGATTTTTTCCGAGGACTACATCACCCTGGCCCAGGCGAAAGGGCTCCGCCGCCGCACGATCCTGGGCAAGTACGCGCTGCGCAACGCGCTGCTGCCCTCCTTTACGGGCCTGATGCTCTCGCTGGGCTCGGCGGTGGGCGGCGCCATCGCCACGGAGATCATTTTTTCCTATCCCGGCATCGGGCTGACGATCATGAATGCGATCCTGAGCCACGACTATCCGCTGATCCAGGGCTGCTTTTCCATCATTGCCCTCAGCGTCGTGGCCCTCAATTTCCTGGCGGACGTCATCTATCCTTTTATCGACCCGCGGGTATCGCTGTCTTAAGGAGGGCATCAAGCATGCAGCAAGCAAGTAAGCAAAGGCAGCCTTCCGGATGGTACGCGGTGGTGCGCAAATACATATTGCGCAATACGCGGGCAAAGGTCGGCCTGCTGATCATTTTGTTCTTTGGCATCATTGCCATTTTTGCGGACCGGATCGCCCCGTATCCCCCGAAGTTCATTAACTTCATGCCCTGGGAAAAGCCCGGCGCGGAGCATGTGCTTGGCGTCAACAGCTATGGCCAGGACATTTTTTCCCAATTGGTCCACGGCACGCGGGTAACGCTTACCGTCGGCCTTCTGGCAGGCTTCCTCACAAGCCTGATCGGCACGGCGGTCGGCCTGCTTTCGGGCTACAAGGGCGGCGTGGCGGGCGAGGTGCTCATGCGCATCGTGGATGTGTTTTTGACCATCCCCATGCTTGCCTTTATGATCGTGATCTCTTCCCTGCTGCCCACCATGGGCATATCCAATACCATCTTCATCATCGGCGCGCTCAGTTGGATGTGGATGGCGCGCTCGATCCGTTCGCAGACACTGACCGAATCCCGCCGGGATTACGTGGACGCCGCCAAAGCCCTGGGCATGGGCAGCGGGGAAATCATGTTCAGGGAGATTCTTCCCAACATCATCCCCGTCGTCACCGCAAACATGGTCATGGTCATTACCTCCGCCATGCTGGCGGAGGCTTCCCTGAGCTTTTTGGGCATCGGCGACCCCGCGCTCATCAGTTGGGGAAAAATCCTTGCCATCGCCTTTGACAACGGCGCGATTTTATACAGCGCATGGTGGTGGATCCTGCCGCCGGGCATCTGCATCGCGACCCTGGGGTACAGCTTCATGCTGATCGGCAATTCCTTTCTGGACCTGTACGCCAATGACCGCGGCGGCGCTGTCAAGCTATGAACCAAGGAGGTCGCCCCGTTATGGAAGAAATATTATTGAGCGTCAAGCACCTGTCGGTCACGTACCGGGCGGAGCGGGGCAGCGTCCAGGCCGTTTCCGATGTCAGCTTCGACATTCGCCGCGGGGAGTTTTTCGGGCTGGCGGGAGAAAGCGGCTGCGGCAAGTCCACCATCGCCTTTGCCGTGATGCGCCTGCTCAAGGGCGCGGCGACCATTGCCGGCGGCGAGGTGGATTTTTGCGGCCGGAACGTGCTCTCCCTGGACAAGGAAGGGCTCCGGCTTTTCCGCTGGGACAAAACAAGCATGGTGCTCCAAAGCGCGATGAACAACCTGAACCCTGTCGTCACCATCGGCAGCCAGCTTGCCGACACCATTCTGGCGCATCAAAACGTCTCCCGGCAGGAGGCGCTTGACCGCGTTGGGGAACTGCTGGCGCTTGTCAACCTCCCCAGGGACCGGGTCAAAGCCTATCCCCATGAGCTTTCCGGCGGCATGCGCCAGCGCGTGGTGATCGCCATGGCCATGGCGCTGAAGCCGGACCTTATTATTTTCGACGAGCCCACAACGGCCCTTGATGTGGTGGTGCAGTACAACATCATCCGCCGGATCACACAGCTCAAGCGGAAAATGGGATTTTCCATCCTGTTCATCACCCATGACCTGCCGCTGATGCTGGAAATATGCGACCGCATCGGCATCATGTATGCTGGCAGGCTGGTGGAGCTGGCCCCCTCCTTGGCGCTGCGGGAGTGTGGCGCCCATCCTTACGCCCAGGGGCTTTTGAAGGCATTCCCGTCCCTGCTGGGGGAAAAAAAGCGGCTGCATGGCATTCCGGGCAGCGTGCCGGACCTGATCACGCCTCCCCCGGGCTGCCTGTTTTATGACCGCTGCCACCGGCGCACGGAAAAGTGCCAAACGGCGCATCCCCCGTTGGAACCCCTGGGCGAGATGCACGCCTGCGCGTGCTATCATCCCTGCGCATCGGAGGTGTGAGCATGGCACAGGCGAAAATATCGTTTCGGAACGTCAAAAAGTATTTCCCCGGCGGCGGGCTGCTCCGCAAATCGTATATCCGGGCGGTGAACGGCGTCAGCTTTGATATCCGGGAAGGCGAGATCCTTGCCGTGGTAGGCGAAAGCGGCTGCGGCAAAACCACCATGGCGCGCATGCTGATGAAGCTGTATGACCCGACGGAGGGGGCGATCCTCGTCGACGGGTGCGATATTGCCAAGGTCCAAAACAGGCGGGAAATCAAAAAATGGCATTCCAACATTCAAATGATCTTCCAGGACCCCTTTGCCTCCCTAAACCCCGCGCATACGGTCAGGGGCATCATCTCCCGTGCGGTCACGCTGCATTTTCCGGCTCTTTCAGACCGGGAAGTGCAGGACCGGGTGGAGCAGCTCCTGATCCTTGTGGGGCTTACGCCGCCGAGGGATTTTATGGGCAAGCATCCCGCCCAGCTTTCAGGCGGGCAGCGGCAGCGGATCGTCATCGCCAGGGCGCTGGCGGTGGAGCCGGATATCCTGGTGGCGGATGAGCCGACCAGCATGCTGGACGTATCCATCGGCATCGATATCATGAACCTGCTGCTGGACCTGAAGGAAAAAAAGCGCCTGACAATGATGTATATCACCCACAACCTGGCCGGAGCCCGCTATATTGCCGATGATATGGTGGTCATGTACGCGGGCAACGCAGTGGAATACGGGAGGGTGGACGAGATCATCGCTGCCCCGTACCATCCGTACACCGTGCTTTTGCTCAACAGCACCCCCGAGCCCTTCCGGCAGGACAGCGTCACGATTCAGGCCAGCGAGGAACTGCCCGACATCAAATCCCCTCAAACGGACTGCCTGTTTTGCAGCAGATGCCCCCTTGCCATGGAGCGCTGCCGTAGCCGGATTCCTGAGGATTACACGGTGGGAAGCCGCCGGGTCAAGTGCTTTTTATATGAGGGCAGGGACAGTGTGCCTCGTCCCCTGGCCGATATCGGCATCTACGCCGCAAAGGAGGAGACGGCATGACAAGGCCCAATATCATCATCATCATGACGGACGACCAGGGCTACGGCGATTTGAGCTGCATGGGGGCGACGGATTTTGTCACCCCGCACCTGGACGCGATGGCGGCCGGCGGCGCGCGCTTTTCCTGCATGTATGCCAATTCCCCGGTCTGCTCGCCCTCCCGGGCGGCGCTGCTCACCGGGCGGTATCCCGGCTATGCGGGGGTGCGCTCCATCCTGGCGGGGCACCGCCGCGCCAGGGGGCTGACGCCCGCCGTGCCCACGATCGCAGCGGAGGCAAAGGCGCTGGGTTATCAAACCGGCATCGTGGGCAAATGGCATCTGGGGCTGAGCGAGCAAAGCCGCCCGCTTGAAAATGGCTTTGACAGCTTCTTTGGGTTCATGGCGGGCTGCGTCGACTATTATTCCCACATCTTCTATTGGGGCATGGCCGACGGCCATACGAATCCAACCCATGACCTGTGGGAGAACGACCGTGAGGTCAGCTATAACGGGCAATACCTGACCGAGCTGATCACCGAAAAGAGCGTGGACTTCATACGGGCGCACAGAGAGGAGCCCTTCCTGCTGTACGTTGCCTACAACGCGCCCCACTACCCCATGCACGCGCCGGAAAAATACATGCGGCGCTTTTCGCACCTGCCCTGGGACCGGCAGGTCATGGCGGCGATGATCAGCGCCGTGGATGACGGAGTGGGCGAGCTGCGGGCGGAGCTTGAGCGCCAGGGCCTGCTCGAAAACACCATCATGTATTTCCAGAGCGACAACGGCCCGTCCCGGGAGTCGCGCAACTGGCTGGACGGGCGCGAGGATCCGTATTACGGCGGGCAGAGCGGGCAGTTCAAAGGGCACAAGTTCAGCCTGTTCGAGGGCGGCATCCGTGTGCCGGCCATCATTGCCTGGCCCGGGCGGATCGGCCCGGGGCAGGTCATCGACGCCCCCTGCGCCTCTATGGACCTGTTCCCCACCCTTCTGGCGGCCGCGGGCAAAGACCCCGGGCGCTGCCGCGTGGACGGGCAGAACATACTGCCGCTGCTCACGAAGAGCGGGCCCGTGAACAGCCGGCGGATCTTCTGGGAGATGGACGGGCAGACCGCCCTGCGGGAGGGCGATTACAAGCTTGTGCTCCATGGCGTGCTGGTAGAGGGAGCGCCGGCGGAGG
>JAEWWY010000336.1 GCA_023458835.1 Bacillota bacterium | reverse complement strand
ATCCATTTTTAGCTGAAGCGCATCCGCCTGTCTAATCAGCAGGCCGCGCTCATCCAGCTTTTTGCCGAATCCCTCCGCATCATCATTTTCTAGGCATTGCATGGCCTGGGCCGACAGAACGGGATACAGCTTCAAAAGGTCAAAGCGCTGAACAAGCAAATCCTCTATGCCTTTCAGCACCTTTGCTTGCTGCATCGTCATCTGGCGGCCCCGCCGGTGCGGCCCAGCATTTCCGCCTGCTTCCATGTTTCCTTGAAGCTGCGCGTCATGTCAAGCATCCGCTTAATGATTTCAACATCCTTTTTGAGGTTGGCCTTGACCAGTTCATCGTAAATGTATTGGTACAGGGAGAACAGGCTATGGGAGATCTCCAGCCGCATATCCAGATGCCCGGATAAAAACTGATAGATGTCCTCTGCCCGCACAATGGCGCTATGGGCGCCGCCTATATCCTTTTGCTCTATGCAGATAACGGCTTTGTTCAGGCTTACGGCGGCCTTCTCGAACAAAAGTACAATTTGTTCCCCGGGCGTTAAGGAACCGACCGATTGAGCCTGGTACTTTTGGTATTGTGCGGCCATGGTCATCCTCGTGTACCCCCCACTATTTTTGTCCTTGCCCCAACATGCCGGCAATCCAGGAAGATTGGGAATTCATCTTGGAAAGCGCCGTTTCCATGGCTGTGAACTGCCGCCAATAGCGGTCTTCCTGCCGAAGCAGATGATCCTCCATACGGTCGATCCGGTCCTGTATATCATTGATCCGCCTGCTGTATGCCGTCTCGCCTTTGTAGGCGCTGCCGGGGCTGCCCACCAGCTCGATCAGTGCGCCCTTTTTGCCCACGGTGTTCAGATTTTTGCTGAGTATATCGTTCAGCCGCCACATAACGCCGGACTCGGAAAAGCGCTTTTGCTGCTGCTCGGGCGAGGCGTACAGGGAATAAGATATGGAACTTTTCTGTGTTAACAGGCTGAGCGCCCTTTCCGGATCTTTGCTCAATGCTTCCCGGAGCTTGTTTTCATCCAGATGGAGCTTACCCTTTTCCGCATGTGCATAAGCACCGGTGGCGATGCCGATCTCAGCCAGCACGCCCAGCATGTCTTGGCCGCTCAGCTCTTTTACTGCCGTGTACATGCTGCTTTTCAGCTCGGTTTCAATGGCTTTGAGGGAACTGTCGCCGCGAAGGATGCCGCTTTTGGCCTTTTCGGTCCAAAGCTCGATCTCCTTTTCCGACATATCCGCTTTTTCATCATCCGACAGCGGCAGATAATCCCGGTAGTGCTCTTCCGACGTTCTTTTTGTAATGAGCTCCAGAAGCTCGTTGTAGTCGCCCACAAAGGCTTTGACTTTTTCCACAATGGCGTTTTGATCATAGGCCATGCTGACGCCAATCTCTTCCCGGGCAGCGCCCTCAGCCTTGCCCAACAGAGTGATGGTGGCGCCGTTTACGGCAAAGGAATTGGTGCTGCGCTGTATAGTAACCAAATCCTCCTCATTTTTGGAGCCATTGGCGCTCATGCGCACCACGGCATCCGTGCCCGCTGAATACCTGGCACTGCCAAACAGCGCTTCCATCAAGGAGCCATGATCATCGCGAACAGAGATGGAAGAGGCAGCACCGGAGGTGCTGGATACAAGGGAGAACGTATCGGTCAGCGAGGAGTACTGCATAGTTACCCCGGCATCGCTTGCGTTGACGACCTTTATGATGTCGTTCATCGTGCTTTGCCCTGTAAAGGAAAAGGTTTTGCCGTTGATGGTGAAGGAAAGCGCCTCGTCTTCGGGTGCGGCAAAAATATTCCCGGCCAAACCGGCGTGATTCAAACCCACGTTGAAGTCAAACCTGTTGCCGCTGTAGTTGTCAAAATCAAGGATGCCCGTTGGATTGCTCTGCGCTTCCGTGGGTACGCTGATGCGCAGCGTGGAATTGTTGGCGGACAACGAAAGCTCGTCTCCATTGAGCGCCACATCAATCCTGCCGGCGCCAAAGGAAGAGGCAAGCTGCTGGGACAGCTCATCCCGCACATCCTGGTTCGAGGCATAGGCGCGGGGGGAAAAGGTGATGGTTTTTGTAATGCCGTCCAGGGTGACCGTGATGCCCTTTCCGGCCAAACCGCTCAAGGCTTCCGTATTGATATTGATCTTGGGTTTGGCGCTGACGGGCTGCTTGCCCTCCAACCGGGCGCTGGAAGCCAGGCTAACGATGTCGGCGATGTACATGGAACCCTGGACGGCATTGCTGCCGGCCGTGACTGAAATATATGGCGAGCTATAGGTGGCGGTAAGCATGTTCAATGCCCCGCCCATCAGCGAGCTGGAAGAGGAAGAGCCGAAATATTTGTTCTGGAACGAATTGAGCTTGCTTGTGATCTCCTGATAATATTCCTGCTTCCATTCCAGAAGCATCTTCTGCTTTTTAACGGTATCCACCTTGAACTTGCTGACTGCCATCAGGTCTTTCACAATGCTCTCGGTGTCCAGACCGGATGCCATGCCGGTCAGCCGTAAAGTGGTTGGATTGATGCCGGCCAAGATTCATCCCTCCTTGAACATCGGGCTTTATTTGCGATCTCCCGCTTATACATATATCGTGTATATACTTTGGTTGTTTAGCTATTCATCCGGCGCTGCGGAGATTTTGCGGGCAAACGGGTCATGATTTGAAAAAAGCGAACCGTTATACAGCTTTGGATACTTGCCGCCACACAGCTTATAAAGCATAATCATATGCTGAATACGGCCCTTTATTTACCCTCAAATTTTCTGGACAAAATATACCGTGGAGGAGTCTTCATGATCAGCTTGCTATCCCGCAGCGGCAACCTGCTGCAAAATCCCAGCTTTGAAAGTGACCTGGCCTTTTGGCAGGCCAGTAATGTGATAACAACCAACAGTTCGCCGGCGGAAGGAACCCAGGCGGCCAGCCTGGGGCCCGGTGTGGCCAGCCTTTATCAGGATGTGCTGCTGGGGCTGTGGCAGCGAAAGCCTTTGTTGTTGAGCTTTATGGCCTATGCGCTGTCCGCCGGCCCGGGCGATCTGGTGGCCGAGGTGCTTTGGCTGGACACAAACGGCATTGTAATCGGTACAGGCCTGAGGGCTTTTGTACCTAGCTCCGCCATTTCTGATGCGCGGATCACCTTTTTTGATGTAACCGACAGGCCGCCGCTTGGTACTATGTGGGCCAGGCTGCAATTCAGCAAGGATGCGGCGGCCGAACTATCGCTGCTTATCGATTTGGTAAACCTTGCGCCGGTTAAAACACCCAATCTTGTGCGCAACCCAAGCTTTGAACTGGGCCTGGCGGATTGGACCACCGATTATTTTGCCAGCGGCTTTGCAACGGTGTTCGAAGGCGGCGCGGCCGCGGTACAATCCCTTACGCCCGGAACGCTTACCCAGGATATTCCGCTTCGGCCTGTCCTGCCGGGCACCGCCTATCTTTTGAGCTTTGCCGCTTCAGCACCCGTAAATTCCGGCGTAACCGCACAACTGCTTTGGCTGAATGCCCTGGGGAATCCCATCGGCGATCCGGCCATTAACGCGCCCATTGCAGCCACCACGCTTGCCGGGCAAGGGGCGTATTTGAACTTTGCGCAGGCCAGCGGGCCGGCGCCCATCGGCGCGGCAGCGGCCAGGCTTTTGTTTACGGCTTCCGGCGCTGAAGGCTCCGCGCTCAGCTTGGATCAGGTGAACTTGATCGGGCTTGCTTCGCCCAACCTTGTGCGCAACGGCGGATTCATCGAAGGCCTGGCCGGCTGGACGGCGCAAGGCGCAACGGCGGAGAACACCGGCGGCTTTGTGGGGGAGAACTTCGCTTTGCTTTTAAGCACCGGTGCGGTGATCAACCAAACGGTCGCATTGCCTTGGGGCTCGGCCCGCGACAGCTTCCTGTTCAATTTCGCGCTCCGCTTCAGCGGCACGGTGGGTATCAACGGCAATGTGCTGGCCCAGGTACAATGGCTCAATGCTCAGGGAGAAGAGATCGGATTGGGGCTGGCCCAGGTGATCTCCCAAACGATTCAGACCAGGGCGCAATGGCAGGTATTCACCGGCTTTACCGAGCGGGCGCCCGTGGGCGCGGTTTCCGCCAGAATCCAGTTCACCAAATCGGCGGGCGGTGCGTTGAGCGATATCGGCCTGGACAGTGTGATATTTGCAAGAGCGGATTAATCTTAAAATGCAAAATCCCCGGAAACGCGACCGTTTCCGGGGATTTTGCATAGCGCAATGATCCTTTCAGCAGATTCTGGGCAGCCCTTCGCCGGGCAGCGGCTCCACAAGCCGTGTGGCACCGGAACGGGTCTTGATGGTAACGCCGGGAGCACCGGATACGGCTTCACCAATGATTCTGGCACGGTTGCCATATGCGCTGCGGCGAAGAAGTTCCACGGCATGACCGGCATCCCTGCCGGGCAGGACCAGCGCCAGTTTTCCTTCGTTGCCCATGTACAGGGGGTCCAGCCCCAAAATATCGCAAAAGCCCGATACCTGATCGTCGGCAAGGGGAACATCGCCTGAAAGCGCGATGCGGACCTTGGAGGCCTGTGCGATTTCATACAGCACCGTACCCAGGCCGCCCCGGGTGATATCGCGCATCGCGTGGACTTCAATGCCGCCGTGGATAAGGGATAATACCATTTCGTTCAGCGGCGCGCAGTCGCTGGCAATGCCGTTTTGGATGTTCATGCGGGCGGAAAGGATGCAGGCGTGATGGTTGCCCATATCGCCGCTGATGATCACCGCATCCCCTTCCCGGGCATTTGATACGCTGATGTCCAGGCTCGTTTCCACGCAGCCCAATCCGGCGGTGTTGATGTACAGCCCGCCCCTGCCTTCGATGACCTTGGTGTCGCCGGCCACGATTTGGACACCGGCTTCTTTTGCGGCATCCCGCATGGAAGCGGCCACCCTTGCAAGCACATCCGTATCCAGCCCCTCCTCCAGGATAAATCCGGCGGACAGGTATTTGGGTGTGGCACCCCGCATGAGCAGATCGTTCACCGTGCCGCATACGCTGAGCCGCCCGATGTCTCCGCCCAAAAAGAACAGGGGGGAAACCACAAAGGAATCGGTGGTGAATGCGATTTTGCTGCCGGGCAGCGTAAGCACGGCAGCATCCTCCATGCGGCTGAGGATTTCGTTGGAAAAATGCTTTTCAAAAATATCGCGGATCAGCTCATTCATCATTTTTCCGCCGCCGCCGTGGGCCGATGTGATTTTCATGGCCGCTCCCGTGCCGCCGCGCCACGGCTGTCGAAAAAGAAGGTCCCCACGCGCGGTGATTTGATGGGGAACCATGGAACGTTATCTTGTTCTGGCGTTTTGGTGCCAGATGCCGCAGGTGCCCTCGCTGGATACCATGCATGGGCCTTTCGGGTTTTCGGGCGTGCAGGCGGTGCCGAAGAAGGCACAGTCCACGGGCCGTGCCCGGCCCGTGATCACCTTGCCGCACAGGCAGCCGATGGTTTCGCGGCCGTCCGTTTCAAAAGCGCCCGCGTCAAACGGCGCATACTCAGGCTTCAGGCTGTAACCGGAGCCGCTGATTTCTCCCAGCCCCCGCCAGACGGAGGTCTTTCTCTCAAAGAAAGCATCTATCAGGTGAAGGGCACCAAGATTGCCTTCCCTGGTGACGGCGCTGGGATACAGGTTGTGTACCTCGCATGTGCCGCGCATCCGCTGACTCATCAGGTCATGGATGGCCGCTACGATATGCTCATAGCCAAAGCCTGCCACCGCCATGGGGATACTGAATTTCCTGCATAGCGGCTCATAGCCGCCAAAGCCCAGCACCACGCTGGCATGCCCTGGGCCTATAAAGCCATGGATATCCGGGTTGTTTTCGCATATCCAGGTAAGGGCGGGCATCAGCGCCTTGACGGCGATCAGGAGCCGGACATTTTGAATGTTGTTTTCCAAAAGACGCCGGATCAAAAGCGCATAGACGGGCAGCGTAGTTTCAAAACCCACTGCCGTGACATAAAACTGCCTGCCGGGCTCCCGCATGGCGTAATCCAGGGCCTCCATGG
>JAEWWY010000335.1 GCA_023458835.1 Bacillota bacterium | reverse complement strand
TGATCCAACTGTCAATCAAAAACCGCGAGCCGGGGATGCTTTGCATGTTGCCGGTGAGCATATCCCCCAGGAACAGCACATACAGGCCGATAATGATGAAGGCCGACAGAAGGGAGAAGAACACGGCAGCCCGGTCCCGAAAAAAAATCCTGAGGTTGCGCGCGGCAAATTTCAGCGTAATCATTCCCTGACCCCCTTTCCGGTGATGGCGATAAACGCGTCGTCCATGCTGCCGCTCAATACTTCAAATACGGACACCAGTTCCTCACAGCCCTTCAAAATGGGCAGCGCGTCCACCGTGCGCTTCAAGGGTACGGATACCATGCCCCCGGCCGTTTCATAGGCGATGTTCAAGCCCTGGAGATACGCCTGCAGCGCGCTTATGTCGGTGGGCTTCATCTTCAACTGATCGCTTGAATACCTGTCCTTCAGTTCCGCGGGCGTGCCCTTGGCGGTGATGAGGCCCTTGTCAATCACCGCCACATAATCGGCCCCCGCGGCCTCCTCCATGTAGTGGGTGGTCAAAAACACCGTCACGCCCTCCTGCTTTTGCAGGCCGCGGATGGTGTCCCAAACGCTTTGCCGGGTCTGCGGGTCAAGGCCTGTGGTGGGCTCATCCAGAAACAGGATCTTCGGGGTGTTGACAAGCGCCCGGGCGATGTCGGCCCGGCGGCGCTGCCCGCCGGAAAGCTTGCCGTAGGGCCGGTCCAGGAAGGCTTCCGCCTCTGCCGCATACGCCGCCTTTCCGACTGCCTGCCTGAGCCTTTCGCCCCGGAGGCCGTAAAAGGCGGCGCGGACAGAAAGGTTCTCCCTGACGGTGAGCAGGCTGTCCAGGATGCTGTCCTGAAACACCACACCGATGCTTTCGCGGATCTTGGCGTCATCCCTGGACAGCACATGGCCGTTCACCGTCACCTCGCCCCTGTCGGGCTTCAAAAGCGTGCAGATCATGTCGATGGTGGTGGACTTGCCCGCCCCGTTGGGGCCCAGGAAGGCAAAGAGCGTTCCCGCGTCCACATAGAAGTCAATGCCCCGCACGGCCTGGACGTCACGGTAGCTTTTTGTGAGCCCCGATACCTCAATGATCTTCCCCATCCGATTCCCTCCCTACAGCCGTCAGGCTGTTTCCATACGTATCCATTGTATCAACCGGCCCGGCCTTTATCATTGAAGCGTGAAAAGAATCAGATGAAAATTTTATGAGAAATCCATGCGACTCCATCATTGACAAGCGGCGCGCGTCTTTTTATAGTAAAGGCATGCTATTGCTGTGATTATGCAGATCCGGAGGGTGAAAAATGGCCTACGACAGCAGCCGGCTCCTGTGCCGGAGGTGCCTTCTGGAAGAGGTAGAGGAAGGCGGGCTCCGGGAGTACCTGGACCATTATGCCGCCACCCTGCCCATAGAGGCAAGGGCGCCGGAGGCGGAATATAAAAGGCGCCTCGCCCTTTGCGAGGATTGCGGCCACCGCATACGCTTCACCTGCACGCTTTGCGGCTGCTACATACAGGCCAGGGCCGCCAAAAAGCGCCAGAGGTGCCCCCTCCCCGGCACGCCCAGGTGGAGCGCCATGCCCGAAGAAACGGAGGAATAACCGATGGACCGGCAAAACGCCCTGCTTCGCCGGATATTGACGGAGATCGGCGACGGCAGCCTGCTGGACAAGCTGGATGCATTGCAGCCTTCCGATTTGCAGCCGCTGCTGCTGGAAGTGTTCGGCAGGCTGTCGGGAAAGACCGCTCCCGCGGGCCTCCTTCGGGAGTACAGGCAAAACAGGTTCGTAAAGCCTGCCGGATTGGATGCCGTCAGCTATTTGAAGCTGGAGCTGGAACTTCTGGTTTCGGCGCAGGAAAGCGGTTTTCTTCCCGTGTTGCTGTCCCCCGCCGGGCTGCTGGGCAGTTGCTCCGCCATGGCCGCCGTCAGCCAGAACAAGGTGCTCTCGGCCCTGCGGGGAACGGAAATCATGGCCGATCCCACCAATATGCTGGCGCTGCACGCGGCCGATAAGCTGTTCAGCCGGGAATGGTCAAACACGGATCGTGCGGTCCACCTTTGCGCCGCCAGCAGGGTGGCCCGGGCCCAGGGCATGGAAAAACCTGGCCTGCTGGCCCACTTTGGCATATACGGCATGGTCTCCTCCGGCCGTGACAGCGGCTCCTACCGCTGCGAGACCGGCCTGCTGGAAAAGCACATCGCTTTCTATGACGCTTTCTTCAGGCAGCGCATGGATGCCCGGATGTCGCTCATACTGCGCCGGCGCAAGGGCTATACCGACGGTTCAGGCTTCATGGAGCGGATAGGCGGCCATATTCAAAAAACATTTCCCCATGTCCCGCTGGAAGCGGACATGGCGGAAGCGGACAATGCCTATTACCTGGGTCTGAACTTCAAGATGATGCTGACCGTAAACGGACAGCGCGTGGAAATCGGCGACGGCGGCTTTGTGGATTGGACGCAAAAGCTTTTAAACAACAAAAAAGAACGCCTTCTGATCAGCGCCATCGGTCTGGACAGGCTGCTGGGGATGAATGGTTGACGCGGGTGGTGCTGTGCTTCATAATAAGATGATCAATGCATATAGGTGGACGATATGGCCGACATCAATATCTCATCCGTCAGGAAATCATTTGCGCAGGACCGCGTCGTGCTGGACGGTGTGAGCTTTCAGGTCGACCGGGGCGAGCGGGTGGGCCTGCTCGGCGGGAATGGCGCGGGCAAGACGACGCTTCTGAAAATCATCACGGGCGAGCTTGCGCCCGATGCGGGCAGCGCGTTTGTATCAAAGGGGCTGAAGCTGGGCTATGTGGCGCAGCTTAATCATTACGCGCCGGGCACGGCCTGCGAGGATGTGCTCCGCGGGGCGTTTTCCCGCACGTTTGAGATCGGCGCGGAGATCGAAAAAATCCATGAGGGCATGGATGCGGACGATGCGGGGCGGTATTCCCGGCTCATGGACGAATACCTATCCCTGGGAGGCTATGAGTGGGAGACGGAGCTTAACAAGGTGGCAAACGGGCTTGGGATCGATGCCGAGATGCGCCTGCGTCTTTTTGCCGATCTCTCCGGCGGGGAGCGCACCAGGGTATGCCTGGCACGGCTGATTCTTGAAAAGACGGATGTCCTCATCTTGGACGAGCCGACGAACCATCTGGACACGCGCTCCATGGAATGGCTGGAGGACTACCTTTTAAACTACAGGGGCACCGTGCTCGTCGTCTCCCATGACCGCTACTATCTGGACGTGGTGGTCACACGGATCGTGGAGCTGGAAAACGGAAAGCCGAACTTTTACGGCGGCAACTACACCTTCTACGCCCAGGAAAAGGAGCTTCGCTACCGGCAGCAGCTCATGCGCTATCAGCGGGAGCAGGCGAAGGTCAAGCAACTGGAATTTCAGGTGCGCAGGCTCAAGGCATGGGGCTCGGTCTACGATAACCCCGCGCTCCATAAAAAGGCGCGGGCAATGGAGAAGCGCATCGAGCGTGTGCAGGAGACCGACCGGCCCACGAGTCAGTCCCGCATGGATATGGGGTTTAGCTCGGACCAGTTCCGGGCGGACAGGGTGCTGTGGGTGGAGAACCTCTCAAAATCCTTCGGCGGAAAGACGCTGTTTTCCGGTGTGAATGCCGTGATGCGCGGGGACGGCGGCCGGATCGCGCTGCTGGGGCCCAACGGCTGCGGCAAAACCACGTTCTTGAAGATCCTGACGGGGCTAGAGGCATCGGATATGGGTGAGGCGCATTTCGGGCCCTCGGTACGCTGGGCATACCTTCCGCAGGTGGTGGAATTTTCGCATCCGGAGCGGACGCTCTACGATACGCTTCTGTACGAGGCAAACTGCCAGCCCCAGGAGGCCCGTGACCGGCTCGGCGCATTCCGGTTCCGGGGCGAGGACCAGTTCAAGACCGTCTCGCAGCTTTCGGGCGGCGAGCGGGCGCGGCTGCGGATGTGCCTGATCATGATGTCCCGGGCGAACCTGCTCATCCTCGACGAGCCGACGAACCACCTGGACCTGGACTCCCGGGAGTGGATCGAGGAAGCGGTGGCGGAGTTTGAGGGCGCGCTTCTGTTCGTCTCCCATGACAGGTACTTCATCCGGCGGTTCGCCGACCGCGTGTGGGAGATCGAGGACGGGGATTTCCGCGATTGGCCCTGCGGCTATGACCGGTACAGGCGGCTCAAGACGATGGAGCAGGCCGCGCCGCAGCCCGAGAAAGAAAAGCCGCAAAAGCCCGCCGCCAGGCCGTCCGGGCACGACCAGCGGGCGGAGCGCAGGCTTCACGCCCTGGAGCGGGACATTGCCCGGGCGGAGGAAAAGCTTGCGGATTTTGACAAAAGGGTTCTGGAATGCGCCAGCGATTATATACGCCTGAACGAGGTGCTCGCCGGGAAGGCAGCCCTCGAAAACGAGCTTCAGGGCATGTATGAACAGTGGGAGGCCGCCGCGGCGGCGCTTGAGGGGGAACATGAATAGGGCATGACGCTCCGCCTTCCCCCATATTCGCCCGGAGGAAACGCGGTACAGCCTGTTTTTTTACCGCTCTTGTTTGCGGGCGCAAGGAACCCTCCCTTGTGTTTGCAGAGGGCGTAAATTTTTCCGTGTAAATGGGAACGATATCCAAGAGAGGGGATGTTTCCATGCACGAGAAGGAACAGGCGCTGGTAGAAATGCTGGCCGGGCAATGCAAAAGCATCGAGGATGTAAGGGAACTGCTCAAGAAGATCTTCAAAGGCACACTGGAAGGCATGCTTGAGGCAGAGATGACCGAACACCTGGGGTACGAAAAGAACAGTCTAGAGGGAGACGGCAGCGGGAACAGCCGGAACGGCTACAACACAAAGACACTGCAAAGCGACCTTGGAGAAACGGTTCTGCGGGTTCCACGCGATAGGAACGGAGACTTCGAACCCAAGGTGGTCGGGAAATACCAGACAAAGACCGACAACCTGGAGCGGCAGATCATCGCCATGTATTCCAAAGGGATGTCGAACCGGGATATCGAGGAACACCTGCGTGACATCTACGGGGTGGAAGCCTCGGCCACGCTGGTGAGCCGGATCACAGACAAGATCCTGCCGCAGATCATGGAATGGCAGTCCAGGCCGCTGGACGAGGTTTATCCCATCGTGTACCTGGACGGGATCATGTTCAAGGTGCGCAAGGATAACCGCGTGATCAACAAATGCGTGTACACCGTGCTTGGCATCAGCCTGGAGGGACGAAAGGATATATTGGGCATCTGGGTATCGGAAAATGAGAGCGCGTCGTTCTGGGCGGGCGTGTGCAACGATCTGAAGAACCGTGGTGTGAAGGATATCCTGATTGTGTGCAGGGACAACCTAAGCGGATTCAGCACAGCGGTTTCAGCCGCATTCCCCGCGGCAGAGCAGCAGCTTTGCGTGATCCACCAGATACGAAACTCCACCAAGTTTGTGTCCTACAAAGACGTCAAGAAGATGATGGCGGACATGAAAAGGGTGTATACGGCGCCCTCTGAGGAGGATGCGGAATACCGCCTGGAAGAGTTCCGGGACAAGTGGGAAAAGTACCCCCAGATCTACCGCTCGTGGAAAGCGAACTGGGCGGAGCTGTCCACCTATTTCAAGTATCCACCTGAGGTCCGGCGGCTGATCTATACAACCAATGCCGTGGAAGGCTTCCACCGGATGCTTCGGAAGTACACAAAAACCAAGACCAACTACCCAAGTGACGAGGCTCTCCGCAAATCTGTATACCTGTCTATCCAGGAAATCACCAGGAAGTGGAATATGCCTGTCGCTAATTGGGGTACCATAATGGGACAGCTGATGATCTTTTTCGAGGATCGGCTGCCACTGGATGCGGCCGGCTGAAACCCGTACCACCGGGGGCTCTGCCCCCGGACCCCCGAGGTTTTCCGCTTTGGTTTTCCAAGGGAGCAGCCAGGCAGTTCCCGGCAGAGAAAAGCAGCGGCGCTCCCGTCGCTGCTCCCTTGCCAAACCTCCCGTGCCGCTCAGGTCGCTCCTCAGCGTTGCCCTATCCTGCATCGGAGTAAAAGCGGTAGTAGTATCTTCCAATTTTCAGAAAGTATCCCATTTACACGGATTTTGCGACACTCCCTATTTGCAGAAACTAGTACAACGTAACATCTAAAAGTTGACAATTGGGTAAAGGTGTTTTAGCTTCACCCGTGCGTCGGAGGTAGTGAAGTGCCAATCGACACCTTTTTGTGAAAGATTCCGCCTTGTGTGCCAAGCAGGGAGTTCTTCGTTTAGAGCGTCAATGGAAGGGATGCGTCTTTCTGCAAGGCACTGAATTGTAAGGGCAGAGAGTTCGATTTCTGCAATATTCAACCATGAGCCATGTTTGGGCGTGTAGTGTATTTCGAGTCGTTGCGATAATCTAAACGCTTCTTCCGGTGAGAAGACTTTGTATAGCGAAGATATGTTGTGGGTGTTTAGGTTATCCATAACGAGTACAATTTTCCCTGCATGAGGATACTGCTCGTCAAGCCACTTGATTTGCTCAGCCCAGTCTTCGCTTGTACGCTGGGGAAGGGCAACAGATCTTCGCCAGCCACTGAGCGGTTCAGTAAACATGAATATCGCGCAAGAACCTTTCCGCGCATACTCACAGTCAAACTTTTCTTTGTGATTGGTTTTACTCATCGGCATGGGTGAGAAGATGTCGTCCAGAAGCTGGAATGGTTTTTCATCCATACAAACGACAGGATACTTTGGATTATATGGCCGCGTGTATACCGCTAAAACATCCTCCATGTGAGACACGAATTCTGCATTCTGCTTTGGCGGGATACACCACATTTTCTTCAGGTGAGGCTTATATTTCGTTTTTTTAAAAGCCGGCTAACAGTCATCGGCGAAAGACTGTCAACATATGACAGCTCCACGGACTTTTCCGCTAATAGCCGTACCGTCCATCTTGCGCATCCTTTGGGCGGTTCACTACACGCTAACGCTATGATGTGTGCCTCAACCTCTCCTGTAACTTTCGGTTCTACCGGTGGTGTCTCTCTTTTCTTTCGCGTTAAAAACTCATCGACTGAGCTTGCCGATAAAAAATCATCCCTGATGTTGTAAATCGCTTGCCGTGATAAGTCAACCTGATCGCTTATTCTCGTCAGGCGCAAATGATCTTTTTTGTTTGTACGATCAAGCGCCAAAATTACCTTTGCTCGCTTAACCAAATGAACGCCGTGTACACCATTCTTGGAGAACGTTGTCAGCACCTTGCGTTGTTCTTCACTTAACCAGACTTCTTTGCTTCCCATATGTTAACCTCCATACTTTTTCTGTATGCAAGCTTAACATATGATTCAAATTGTGTAAAGATTTAGATGCTACGATATAGTAGGGGCGATATCAAACGCCCGCCAGGCTGCGGCAAAGGTTACATCGGGGATCAAGGAATGCCGCTTTGCATTCCTTGATCCCTTTTTTGAGGTCCTACGGTATTAGCAGGACCGCCTGATCCTTC
>JAEWWY010000334.1 GCA_023458835.1 Bacillota bacterium | reverse complement strand
AAGTGCCCCTTCCATAAGGGCGGACAGGAGAAGCATCCTTCCTTCTGGTTCAACACAAAGAACGGATGCTACAAATGTGAAGCCTGCGGGGCATCCGGAAATGGCACAACGCTCTTGAGTATGATGAAGGGAATCACACAAAAGGAGGCATATCAGCAATTGCTTAAGCGTGCCGGGATTGCCGATACGCCCACGGTCCATACAGCGCCCGACAGATACACCTTGGAAGTCTATGCGGCTGAAAAGGCGCTCCCCATGGATTTTTTAAAGTCGCTTGGTCTTTCCGACAACAGGCGTGGGGGTGTCCTGATCCCCTATTATGGCCCGGAGGGGGAATCTTCCGCCACACGGGTCCGTCATCATCCCGGCAATGATCCGCGCTTTTCCTGGCTGGCCGGGGCAAAGGTCCTGCCCTACGGCGTATGGCTCAAGCGGGTGCAGGAGGCGGAGAAACTGATCCTGGTGGAGGGGGAGAGCGACGCGCAGGCCTTGTGGCTGCACGACCTACCGGCGCTGGGCATCCCGGGGGCATCCAATTTCCAGGCAGCCTGGTGCAAGGAATACCTGAAAGACAGGGATGTTTACCTGCACATAGAGCCGGACCAATCTGGAAAGACCTTTTTGAGCAGGACCCTCCAGCGTTTGCTGGAGGGCGGGTATCGAGGCAAGGCCCGCATCTTTTCATGTACGGACATCGACCCCCTGTGCAAAGACCCAAGCGACCTGCATCTTCTTCATCGGGATAACTTCATCCCGCTGATCAAGAAGCAGCTTTTTGAAGCACAGCCGGTGGATGCGAATCCTCCGGATACGGAATCCTGGCCTCCCTTGCCGGAGGCAAGCGCACCGCCCGCATTCCCTGTGGATTGTCTGCCCGCCCATGCCAGGGAGATGGTATTGGCTGTCGCGGAATCGCTGCAGGTAGCACCCGACATGCCCGCCTGTTTTCTGCTGGGCGCGGCGTCCATCGCGCTTCTTGGCTGCGCCAGCGTTCAGGTGAAGGAGGATTATATAGAGCCGCTGCAGCTGTACATGGCTGTTTCTGCACAGCCCAGCGAGCGCAAAAGCGCTGCGCTGTCCGCCATTATTTCACCCATGCACGGATGGGTTCAGGAAAAAAATGATGCCGACAAGAACGCCATCGATATCAGCGTTCAGAACAAGCGAACGCTGGACAAGCAGTTGGATAAGGCCACCACCAAAGGCGATGAGGATCAAATTCGCGAGCTTGTGGCAAAAATCAATGCCACGCAGGTGCTTCGCCCCATCGAACTGTTTCTCACGGACGCCACTACGGAAGCTATTACGCGGGCGATGGGAAGAAACAACGGACGTATCGCCATGGTCTCCGGGGAAGCGGCCCTTTTCAATGTGCTGGCCGGAGCCTACAATGAACAGGTGAACCTGGATGTGCTGCTTCAGGGGTACTCGGGAGAACCGGTGGCCGTTGAGCGCATAGGCCGGGAGCCTATCCGTATCAAGCATGCGGCGCTGGCCATCACCCTGGCCGTACAGCCAACGGCATTATCCGCGTTCCTTTCCAATGAAGTGCTCCTGGGGAGAGGGCTATGCGCCCGGTTTCTATACGCGCAGCCCGCCTCGATGCTGGGTAAGCGGGAAATCCGAAACGTGGCCACCATCCCCCATAGGGTCAAGGAGTCCTACCGGTACTGCATACAGCAGCTTGTCGCCCTTCAGGTTAATAAAGAACCTTTTGTCATCCACATGTCCCCTGAAGCCAAAGAGGTTTACTACCAATGGGCGGAGGAAGTGGAAGGCCGCCTGACAGGCGATCTGCAAGGGCTTGCAAGCGGCTGGGAAGGCAAGCTCTGCGGCAACACCATCCGTATCGCGGGGCTGTTGAAGATGCTGGCCGATCCCCTCAAGGAAAGCGCCATATCCGCCCTGCACATGCGTTGGGCGGTGGAGATCGCCCGATACTTTATCGCGCATGTGAAGGCTGTCACAGGCTGCGACACCGGCCTTACCGACGAAGCAGGGGAAGTGTTGGAGTATATCCGCAAGATGAATGTGTCCTCTTTCTCTCCGGCCGCCCTGCGGCAAAAGCTCAGAAAGCGCCAGGCCTTCAAGCATGGGGAATCGGTGGACAGGGCGTTGCTGGAGTTGCAGGAAGTCGGTTACCTCCGGCTGGGCCTTCCGCCTGCATGGAACGGGCAAGGACGGCCGCCGGAAGCAATTTGGAAGGTACATCCCGATCTGGGCAAAGCCAAGATGCCTTCAAAAACACAAAACGAGGAGGTGGCACTATGACGGGGGCACAGGCGATTGAAGCGCTCAAGCAATGGGGGTATCAGTTCTCACTGAAGGAGGATGGCCGGATCGCCGCCATCCTGCCCGGTGGGCTGAGTGCCCCCAAAGAAGCCGAGGCATTGTTGGATGATATCCGGCTGGACAGGGAAAGCGCCGTTACTTTCCTAAAGGATTTGGCGGGAGGTGCCGAGGCTGTGCAGTCCGAGACGCAGCTCTTCCGCTCCGGGAACCTGTGCGCCTTTCTGGCTCTGCTGTGGGATGTGCATACCGGAAAGGTCCAACTGACGGGAGATGTCGTCTACCATACCGCCACGGGCCTTATGGAAGCATTCTGGCGGCCCCATGAGCCGCTCCCCTTCTTTACGCCGAGCTTGTCCGGCAGGGATATCGTGAACTTCATTTCGGAGCGGATGACTGAGCTGCATCGGGAAGCCAGAAGAGAATTGCCGATTGCTCAAAAACCCCGCCTGCTGATGGAGGAGGCATTGCTGGAGAGCCTGCTTTCATGCTCAAATTGTGACGGGCAGGACACACATACATAAGGGATTCAACGCTCAAACAACCCGCTTATAACGTGGCTATACGTCCCCACCTACGCTAAGATACACACATCAAAAGCAGGGGGGCGCTACCATGAAGAACCAGAACTTCGGGATCGAAATCGAACTGACCGGCATCACCCGTAAGGAAGCCGCCACCGTCATGGCCAGCTATTTCGGGAATCGCGGCGTCAGCAACGAGGGCGGTTCTTATGACACCTATTGCGCTTTTGATCAGCAGGGCCGCAAGTGGAAAGCCATGAGCGACGCTTCCATCCGCAAGGAAACCAAGGATGGCCTGGCCACCCAGGATCGTGCCTACTCCTGCGAGATCGTTTCTCCCATCTGTCAGTATGCGGACATCGAGACTGTCCAGGAAATCGTGCGGCTGCTGCGGAAGGCCGGTGCCCGCGTCAACAGCTCCTGCGGCATCCATGTTCACATTGACGCCGCGCTGCACACCGCGCAGAGCCTGCGCAACCTGGCGAACATCTTCGCCAGCCGCGAGGACATGCTCGTGCATGCGCTGGGCATCGAATCCGCCCGCATGGGCTACTGCAAAAAGGCCGACACGGAATTCATGAAGCGCCTGAATGCTGCCAAGCCCGCCACCCGTACCCAACTTCAGGACATCTGGTACAACGGCACCGACGAAAGCCGCATCCATTACTCAAATTCCCGCTACCGCATGCTGAATTACCACGCGGTGTTCTCCAAAGGCACCGTCGAGTTCCGTTGCTTCAATTCCACCACCCACGCCGGGGAGATCAAGGCTTACATCCAGTTCTGCCTGGCCGGCAGCCATCAGGCCCTCACCCAGCGCTCCGCCACCTATAAGCCGGTGGTGACGGACAACGAGAAGTACACCTTCCGTTGCTGGCTGCTCCGCTTGGGCCTGATCGGGGATGAATTCAAGACGGCCCGGCTCCACCTGATGAAGCGGCTGGAGGGGAACAGCGCCTGGCGGCAGGCCAGCTAATCCCCTCCATTGCCCCGGCGGCGCTCCCGCCGGGGCCTTCCATCTGTGACGAAAAGGACGTATTTACATAAGGAAAACAACGCGGAATCAACCCGGAAAGAACGTGGCTTTAGTGGGGCACCAGAGTTAAGATACACACGATCAAACGAAGGAGGGCGCGGAAATGGTGTTTACGGTTTACATGAATGAGAATGGCAGGGCGGTCGAGGCGGGCAATGTGTCGGCTCCGTCCTACGAGGTGGCAAAGGCTTTCTTGATTTCGGAAGGTTACGATGAAAAAGACTTTATGCTCATTAAGGCGGACTAAAGGGGCAGGCCCAGGGCGGGGGCCAAGCCGCCCACCACAAAGGAGGCCGCAAACCATGGCACGCAATGACAACCTGGATACCATCTTGGAAGGGATCGCCCGGAATATCCTCTTTATCGAAACCCTCAAAACCCGGAGAAGCGACGAACTTGATTTCCATGAGGTGTCGGTGTGGAGCCTGCGAGAAGCCCTCCGGGTCGCCTACGAGATGGGGCGGCAAAGCAAGTAAGGAACACGCCTAGGGCGGGGCCTCCATCTGTGACAAATAGGACACACTTACATAAGGAAAACAACGCGGTAACAACCCGGAAAGAACGTGGCTTTATCCTTCGAACCAAGGTAACATACGACCAGCAAAGGAAGGGGGTGCTGATCATAAATGGTTTAGATTTTGGTGACATGGATGAAAAACTGAGACAAAAAAACCTAAGAGAGGCGGTAGACACCATGCAAAAGGCACCGGCAGAAGTTTATCATATCAAGGGACAGGAAATACGGGAACTCCAGTATTTCAATTGGACGTACGAAGAAACCCTCCGCAATGTCATTGTCGAAGGCAAAGATGTTTCTTATGGGCCTGCCTACAAGAGCATCGTCAAAGACGGTGCCTTCATCTCGCACGGCATAGTATACTTTGGAACCAATGGTGCGAAGGCGACCTGTAACGGCAAGCCGATTACCGTTATGGATATTGATAACGATCCGCTCTCGCAGATTGAGCCTTTGGACAGTTTCAACCCTCGTAAGCCATCGTATTGAGTGCATAGGATATGGCACCCTGGAGAAATGCCTCTCCAGGGTGCGGACAACAAATACACGTAGAGTTGAATGGGGGATTGATGCATGAAAATCTACGCTGCTTATGGGTCCAACATCAACCTGGAACAAATGGCCCGCCGCTGCCCCGCTGCGGTGCCCATCGGGAAGGGCTGGCTGATGAACTACCACCTGCTTTTTCGTGGCCTGGGGCGCGGTGGGGTGGCAACAGTGGAGCCCAGGCGAGGCCGCCGTGTGCCCATCCTGCTTTGGGCGATCACCGAGGAATGCGAGAGGGCGTTGGA
>JAEWWY010000333.1 GCA_023458835.1 Bacillota bacterium | reverse complement strand
ATGGATAAAACGCAATGTGCTTTAGGAAATATGATGCAAGCGAATGAAAGAGTAAGCCATAAGCGCCACGGTGGCATTCGTGCGCACCTGATTGCCGCGGTCCTGGCCCTGCTCCTGATCAGCATCGTGCTGGTATCCGGCATCTGGTACTTCAGCATGTCCTCCATTATCGCCCGGGACGCCCTGCGCAGCACGCAAGCCGGCGTTGCCTCCATCCGCGCGCAACTGGACGGCTTTTTGCGCAGCGCTATCAACGTTGCCAATCAAATGAGCTACAGCAATACCAAGTACCTGCCGGTCATTGAAAAAGGCCCCTTTGGCGAAGGCGGCGCGTTCAACACCCAGGCCTGGGAGCTGGAATCGTTTATGGGCGGCTTTTTCGCGTTTTCCGAGCATATTCGCGGCATCGTCATCATCAGCCCTTCGGGCTACCTTTTCCAAAGCGGCCTGTATGTCTCCCCCAATTACGGAATGATGGAGAAACCCTTTGTGATGGAGGTACTGCGCGGCCAGGCGCGCGCCGTCTTTGAGCTTCAAAATGACCGGATGTACAGCTCCATCAGCCGCGGTCAAATGGATACGCTCTCGGTGCTGACGCCCATCAAGATGCAGGGAAAAGTCTACGGCGCGGTTATGCTGAACATGGATTACGCGGTCATTACGGAACTGATCAGGCGTACGGCCCTGCCCAGAGGCGCGCGGATCATCGCGCTGCTGGAGGACGGGCGCACGCTGGTGGATTCGGACCATCCCACCATCACCGAACTCAAGGAGAATGATTTTGCGCTGCCTCCGGAGCTGAAGACGCTCAACGACTCGGATTGGCCCGAGGGCGTGCGCAAAGCTTGGGCCGGCGGCCAAAGAGTGCAGGTGGTACGGGAATATTCCGAATATTCCGGCATCACGCTGATGGGCATTATGGAGGAAAAGGCGCTCCTTTCTTCCACAAACGAGATCCTTTCGCTTTCACTGGTTGGGCTGCTGATTGTAGCGCTGCCGCTGATGGGCATATTGGTGGTGCTGATTCATCGGCTCACCCGTGGGCTGCGCGCGCTGCGCAACACCATGGTCAGCGTTGCCCAGGAAGACATCGGCGTGCGTGCGGTGGTGCACGGCAAGGATGAGGTGGCGGAACTGGCCCTGGCCTTTAACCACATGATGGAGCGCATGGAGCAGCTCCTGGAGGATATGCGCAGCAAAGAGCGGGAAAAGCGCAAGGCGGAGCGCGACGTCTTCCGCGCGCAAATCAATCCCCACTTCCTGTATAACACCTTGGGCACCATCCGCTATCTGGCAACGCTGCGGGGGGCACGCAATATTGAGCATATCACCACGCTTTTGATTCAGCTATTGCGTGCTTCGCTGGACGACACGCGGGAATTGATTCCCCTGCACACCGAAGTGGAATTTGCGCTGAACTACATGAGCCTGCAAAAATACCGTTACCTGGACGATGTGCAGATGGCGGTGGATATAGCTCCCGATGCGAAAAACGCGCTGGTACCGCGCATGCTGCTGCAGCCCCTGCTGGAAAACGCGCTGCTGCATGGATTCGAGGGCACAAAAAAGAGCGGTACGATTCATGTGATGATCGGGCGCAGCGGCGGGAGCCTGGTCATACAGGTGCACGACAATGGCAAGGGCATCCCCCAAGAGCGCCTTGAGCGGCTTTTGGATAGCGAGGCGCCCGGCGGCACGAAATCCGGGCATGGCAGCATCGGCGTACGCAACGTTCACAGGCGCTTGCAACTGGCCTTTGGCGAGGCCTGCGGGCTTCAAATCAACAGCCGTGAAGGGGAGTATACCGAGGTGACCGCGGTCATGCCCTACATCATGGAGAGTGAAAGTGAAAATGAGCATCAGGGCAATCATTGTTGACGATGATCTGCTTGCGCGCAACCTGCTGGCCTCGCTGGTGGATTGGCAGAGCCTGGGATATGAGCTGCTGGGCGAAGCCGGCGACGGGCAGGAGGCGCTGGCGCTGTGCCAAAGGCTCAAGCCCGACGTGCTTTTTCTGGATGTAAGCATGCCGCGCATGGATGGCATTGCCCTGATGCAAACGCTCAGCGGGCTTGCGCACATGCCGTATATTGTGGTGGTTTCCAGCTACAGCAACTATGAATTTGTGCGGGAGACCTTCCGCATGGGGGCAGTGGACTATCTTCTCAAGGATGACCTGAACGCGCAGCGGTTTACCCATTTGCTTAAGGAATTGCGCCTCAAGCTGCCATCCGGCGCAAACACCGCCCGGGATACAGCGGCTTTGCGCACGGAAGCCGGGGAATTTGACCAGGAGCAGGCTCTGAGCTTGTTTCTGTGCGGCATCCCGTTCATGGAATGGCGCGAAGAACCTGCCGAGGAAGATACCAACCTGCTGATGCGGTCGATTCAGAGCCTGATCCTGCAATTGGTGGACCCGGCCGCAATGCATTACTTAAGATGGCTGCGCCCCGGCGCGCTATACCTGCTCACCGGTGAAAGCACAGACGGCGAAACCGAAAGAAGGATCCGCCAATGCCTGCAAATGTACCTGGATACCCATGTGGAAATCCTGCGCCTGGAAACTTGCCCCAAGGAGGCTGAATCAGCTCTGCTCCGCGCGGAATCCATGCTCTTTGGCGACAGGCAGGCGCGCCAGCCTACGCAGGATGAACACCGGCTGCTGATGGCGCTTAAGCACGGAGATAGCGCGTGCGCCTTCTCCGCGCTGTCCATCCTGCGTGAAAAAACGCAAGCATGCCATCCCTATCTTTGCGCCGCGGAACCCATGATCCGCACCTTGCTGAACGGGTTTGCCGAGAATGATGTGGAGGTGCCCCTGGGACAGCTCCGGCAGCAGCAAAGCCTGGAGGCCTTCTTCGATTGGATCAAGGCCTTGCTGGCATCCCATCTTTCCAAGGCCCAGCGCTATTCCGCGCATGTTCAGGGCGCCATCGCCTACATCCAGGCTCATTACCGCCAGCCCATTACCCTGGGCAAAATTGCGCGCCATGTGAACGTTGTGCCCTCCTATCTGAGCACCAGCTTCCATAACGAAACCGGCTGCACCTTTGTGGATTACCTGAACCGCCACCGGATTTTTCAGGCGCAGAAGCTATTGTCGGAACAAGGCTCCGCCATCAAGGATGTGTACCATCAGGTGGGGTTCAACAGCTATAATTATTTCTTCAAGGTGTATAGGCAAGTGACCGGCGAAAGCCCGGCGGGGCGCAGCCGCAGTACAGCGGATGGGGGCGGAGCGCGCGGCGGGAAATAGAAAAACCGCATAAAGCACCCAATAAACCAAAGATTTTGGTGTACAATATAGAAATCCTGCAGCTATTTTTACGCATTTTTTGGTATGATTTTTTCAATGCCGCACGCGGTAAATGAGAAGTGGAGGAATCAGCCATGTTGAAAAAGCTGTCCGTCCTGATGCTGGCGCTGATCATGGTGCTTACTGCCTGCGCCATCGGCGCAAGCGCTGAAGACGGCAAAAAGGTTACCATCACCTTCTGGAAATGGATTCCGACCGAAACCGAATCACAGATGCCGGCGATCAAGGCCGCTTTTGATGCCAAGTATCCCGGCATCAATCTGGAAGTCACCCATGTGGGCGAGTCCGACTCTTTCTTCCAGAAGCTGTCCGCAGGCCTGCCGGCCGGCGAAGGCCCCACCGTCATCGCCATGCAGGTTGGCGCCCGTGCCAATCAATACAAGGAGTTTATGGAGCCGCTGGCGCCCTGGGCGGAAAAGGAGCTGGGCGCAAACTGGCGTGACCTGTTCCTTGGCGCTGCGCTGGACCAGTGCGCCTACTCCGGCGACGAGCTGTACGTGCTGCCCGGCGGCATGACCGCAACCCCGCTGATCCAGTACAATGCCGAAATGTTTGCGGCGGCCGGCATTCAAAGTGTTCCCACCACCTATGATGAGATGATGGATGCCATCGCGAAGCTTTCTGCAAAATTCCCGAATTCCATTCCCGGCGTGGCCATCGGCGCCAAAGAGGGCTGGACCTGCCGCGATGTGTTTATGGGCATCATGAACCAGATCGCCCCGGGTAAAATCTATGAGGCTCAGGAAGGAACCGCCGCCTTTACCGAGCCGGAATTTATTCAGGCTTTCACACTATGGAAAAAGCTGTTTGACGACGGATTCTTCGCCCCCGGATCCCTGGGCGTGGCGCTGTATCCCGACATCAATGAAGCGTTCCTGCTGGGCGGCGCCGGCGACAGCTATTCCATGATCAGTTGCGGCACCTGGCATGGCGGCGCGCTGACCAAGAGCGGCTATGACCTTGGTGTTTCTGACGGAACACGCAATGTGAAAGACATGGGCTTCATGATGATGCCGGCAGTGGTAGACGGCGCGGAGCAGAGCATGCAGGTGACGGTGGACATCGCCTGGGGCATGAACGCCGAGGCTACCGATGAGGAAAAGGAAGCGGCCTGGAAGTTCATTGAGTTCATGACAGTTGGCGAAGGCCAAACCATTTGGTCCAACACCTTGCAGGTGCTGCCCAGTGCGGTGGGCGTGGACCTGAGCAAGGCCAACGAAGACATGATCGGCGACCTTCAGTCGCAATCGCTGAAAGTGGCCGAGACTGGCATCGCCAATGGCAAATACGCCCGTGAGCTGCGCTATGCGGGCATCGCCAACGCGCTCAATGATGCGCTGCAGGCGGTTGCCGCCGGCGTCATGACCCCCGAACAGGCCGCCGCATCCGTTGAAACGGCTTCGCAGGCTGTAGACCGCTAAAGAGGATTGCCTGTGGTGGATGGATCCCGGATTCATCCACCACATTCCTTTCAAAGCTTCATCCAGGCTGCGCAGCCGCGATTTCTCCGCATTGAGGTGATCCAATGTCCGGCTTAACGGTACTCAAGGCAAACAAAGCACGCCCAAAAGCCATTCAGGCTTTTCGGCCGGCCGTGCTGGGGAAAACCAACACGGCTTATTTGTATCTGATCCCGCTGTTTGCATTCCTTGCGTTTTTTACCTACTACGCCATGGCGTTCAACGTACAGACTTCCTTTTTCAAGTGGAATGGCGTCAGCAAAAACAGAACATTCATTTGGTTTGACAATTATGTCCGCCTGTTCAAGGATCCCTATTTCAGCATTGCGATGAAAAACACGCTGCTCTATTTCCTGGTCACCATCCCGGTGCAGGCGGTCTTTGGTTTTATTTTGGCGCTGGTCTTTCAGAACGGCCGGCTGAAGCTCCGCGGCCTGACGCGCTCCATCGTATTTTTGCCCAATATCATGTCGCTGGTGGTTATCGGGTATATTTTCAACAACATATTCAACATCAACACCGGTGCGATCAATTCCGCCCTGCGCGGCATAGGCCTTGGGCATCTGACCCAGGATTGGCTGGGCAGCCCGACGACAGCGCTGTGGATCGTCATTGTTGCGAACATTTACACCTATATAGGCTTCAGCATGACGCTTTATATCGGCGGCATCATCGGCATGCCCCACGACATTATGGAAGCCAGCTATATCGACGGGTGCAGCCGGTGGCAGAACGTCCGCTACATCACCTTGCCGATGCTGATGTCCACCCACATCACCATACTGATCATGGGCCTGGTAGGCACGCTGAAGACCTTCGACATCGTCTGGCAAATCACCCAGGGCGGCCCTGCACGCATGTCTGAAATGCCCGCCACCTTCCTGTACCGTGCCTATATCATAGAATACAAGGCCGGATACGCGGCTGCGGTCGCGGTGATCGTGCTCCTGGTTGCGCTTACCATGTGCATACTGAATTTGCAGCTTCAAAAGCGCACGCGGATATGATGGGAAGGGAGGAAGCGATATGACAACCGCGCAAGTCAGCCTGTCTCCAAACCGGAAAGGGATCACGCCGGGCCAGATTTTGTTGCAGATATTCCTGCTGGTCATCCTTGCGGTCTGGGTCGCCCCGCTCACCATCATGGTGCGCCGTTCCTTCATTGGCCAGGGTTTTGACAACTACATCAAGGTCGTTACCGATGCTGATTTCTTCATGTTCCTGAAAAATTCGGTCATGGTGGCGGCAATGGATATCTTCTTCATGGTGGTATGTGTTTCGCTGGCGGCGTTTGCCTTCAGCAAAATGGAATTTCGGGGCCGCGGCTTTTTGTACAT
>JAEWWY010000332.1 GCA_023458835.1 Bacillota bacterium | reverse complement strand
CCATACGCATCCTTCTTTCCCAATATAATTCCTGTGGCGGAAGGCATATATTTCCTCATTCCATGAACTGAACCCAGGCAAGGTCCAAATTGCAGCCGGGCAAAAAGACCAGCGAAACCGTGCACGGACCTTTGATCCTTTCCCCCAGGGGGAATACATCACCGATGTAATCCTCCGCCTGCCGTACCTCCACCATTGTGCGGATCTCGCCATCCCCGGCGGCAAATACAAGCTGGATGGCATTTCGGGCAAGCCCGGAGCGCCAGCCCAGCGCCACGCGGCTTGTTCCCGATTCCCCAAAGTCCATATTCCGATACACGATGGTCACGTTGTTGCCAATGTTTTGAACGCTGCCGCCCATGACCTGAAAGGAGTCTCCGTATATGCCGTCGTTTTCAGCGGCAGGCAGCCGCTGGAATGCTTTTTGATATTTCTTGAACCGGAAGCCCTTGATATGTACCTTTTGCCGGAACAAAAGGCATAAGGCCGTCACCCCTTTGAGCCGGCGGGGCAGCGTATAGGTAACATCCTGGTAGGTGTTCCATATGGAGCCCAGGTCATAGCGAAGCTCACAAAGCTTTTCGCCGCCCTCCAGGGGCATCCCTTCCCAAAGCTCAAACAGGAAAGGATTCTTGTCCAAAGGAAACAGGGATAATGTGATCTCATCCGAACCGTAATCCCCAAAATCCAGGTCCTGGAACCCCACATGGCTTTCCCCGTCCCTTAAGGTGGCTACGCCGCGCTCATTGCCGTTGGTAAGCTCCATATTGCTTGCATTGTATAACCCGCCGGAGACAAAGCCGTACGGGTCAAGGGAGGGCTTCCCAAATCCCGTGATGCGAAAGGGGATGGCGGAAATAAAGGCGGCATGCTTCCGGCCGTTTTTGGGGGAACAGCGGACATAGGCCTCCCCGTCGCCCTTTGGGAGCAGCGCAGCGCTTTTCCCATCCTCCGCTATTTGAAGCCCGGCCAGCGGGCTGTCGATCCCGCCCGCATCCGTCACCCGCCAGTCAAGCTCCTGATAGGTGGCGTCTTCAGGGAAGAGCCTGGCCGAAGCGGTATAGCCATTGGCAGTAAGCTCGATTTTGCGGACCGGGATATCCTTCTCACAGAATTTCACCGAAATGACGGGATGCTTCCCTGCTTCCGCCTGCACAATGGCTAAAAGCCTGCCGTTAAACATCCGCCTGTTATCCGTCTGATATTGTTCAAAGTCCGTGGCGTCGCCGTTGTCCAGCCCCAGCAGCGTGCCATCCTTCACCGATACGTATACCCTGCGGTTGGCGTTTTCCACCGTGTTCCCGTCTATGTCCAGAGCGGTCACGGTGAAATAATGCAGTCCGCCAAAGATTTCTTCGTCCAGGTGAAGGGAAACGGCGTCGCCAAAGGAGCGCCGCTCCGTGCGGGCAATTTCGGCGCCTGTTTCATCCAGGGCAACGGCTGTCAGCACCCCCGGACGGTAGGCAAGGCGCCAGTCGGCGATCAGCCGCCCGTGAAGCTCCTGCCTGCCCAGGCTTTGCCCATCCTGAAACAATTCCACAAAAGGAGCGTTGGAACAGACCCGGACATCGGTCAAAAAACCTGGAGAAAAGTCCCAATAGGGGAACAGGTGCACCATGGGTGCCTTTTTGTAATCCGTCCAGCCCGCCTGAAAAACATAAAAGGAATCCTTGGGAAAGCCGGCCGTATCCACATGGCCCAGATATGCGTTCTTGGTGTGATAGGGTGTGGGTTCCCCCAGATAATCCTGTCCCGCCCAAATGAACTGCCCAAGGGAATAAGGCATCTGCAAATCGTTCAGAATGCAATCCTCCACGCTTTTGGCGCCCCAACTGGTGGTGCTGTTGCCAAGCGCGGAGCATTGCAAATCGTCATCCGCCAGCACGGATTTGCCAAGGGGAAAGTGGTACACCCCCCGGCTTTGCACGGTGGAGCACGTCTCCCCGCCATAGATGATCCAGTCAGGATGGGCCGCGTGGTGGGCATCGTAATACTTTTCCCCATAATTGTAGCCTGCGAGCTTGATGATGTCCGCGCATTTTTGCGTGTTTTCCCAGGGCATGTAATTGGAGCAGAAGGTCACGGCGGCATTGCCCCTGGGATCGTGCTCCCGCACCATATCCATCAGATACCGCAGCGTTTTTCCCCCGTCCTCCGCGTCAAGATGGGTGTCCTGAATTTCATTGCCCACGCTCCAGAGGATAAGGGACGGATGGTTCCTGTCCCTTCTTGCCCAGGCGGCCGCATCCCTTTCAATCCATCCATCGAAAAAGCGCGCGTAATCATACGTGTTCTTCGGCCTGCGCCATACATCCAATATCTCAGACATGACAAGAAAGCCCATTTCATCGGCCAGTTCCATAAAGGCTTTGGCAGGGGGATTATGGGCGGTGCGCAATGCGTTTACACCCATCCTCCGCATGATGGTCAACTGCCTTCTAAGGGCATCCTGATGGACCGCGCCGCCCAGCGCCCCCAAATCGCCATGCAGGCATACGCCCTTGAGCTTCACAGGCCGCCCGTTCAGGAAAAACCCCTTATCGGGCGTAAACGCGATGGTACGGAACCCCACGGGGGTATCCACGTTATCCGTAACCTGCCCTTCAACGATCAATTCCGAGCGCAGCGTGTACAGCCTCGGATGATCGATATCCCAGGGGATCACATCATCCCCCGCATCCAGCAGCGTATGGCGTATCTCATAAGGCCGGCCTCCTGTTTCCACCTGGGCACCGGCCTCATACTGCCAGCGTCCATCCTTTTGAAAGGTGGAAACATAGATGCCGTCGGGCACAAAATGGCAGGCGCTTTTTATCATCAGAAATACATCCCGGTAAATGCCCGCCCCCGTGTACCACCGGGCACTGGGAGATTTGTAGTCCACCCGCACCAGCAGTTCATTGGGCGCATCCCTTCGTATCAGGCCTGTGATATCAAAGGTGAAGGCGGTGCAGCCGTATTTCCATTCCCCCGCTATCCGCCCGTTGACAAAGACGGCGGTATCCATATATACCCCGTCAAACCGCAGAAAAACGCGCTGCCCTTCCTGGAGGAAGCCCGTGTCCAGCATCCGGCGGTAATAGCCCACCCCGCTTTGATACAGGTTGCGGGTATCGGAAATCAGCCAGTCATGGGGCAAGGAAACCGGCATAAAATGCTCAGGCTGCCCCTTTGCAAACTCCCAGCCGTCATTGATGAGAAGCATGGCCTTTCCTCCCTGTAAAGCAAGCGCCTGCTGCTGATCCCCTGCCAATGAAACAGGGGAGGAGGATCAAAAGCCCTCCTCCCCGCAGCGGAAACCGCTTTGAATTATTCGGTGTAGTACTTGGCGAATGCTTCGGCGCGCTCGTCGATGATGGCCTGGCCGCCGGAAGCAAGGTAATCTTCCATGCCGCTGTCATAGACGCCGTCGAACTGGTCGGGGGCGGCGATAACGGCCTGGTTCAGGAAAGCGTCGCGCTTTTCTTTCAACGCCGTGTCCATGCCCTCCTGGGCGGTGATGGGGCCTACGTTGTAGTTCTTGACCACACGCCCGTCCAGGCCGGTGGCCGCGTATGCCGTTTCAATAAAGCGGGCGTCGACAGTCGCATAGCCAAGGGCCATGGCCTGGAGGGTCTTTTCCTTGTCGCCCAGGTCCAGGCCGTTCAGGGTGATGGTGTAGTCGATGTTGTTCGGGGAGTTCATGATCTTTTCGCCCTGGACGGCTAAGGTCTTCACAACGCCGTCTGCGGTGATCTCATGGGTCACGCCTTCCTCGCCGATCTGCAGGAACATGCGGTTTTCAAGCGTGGAGATCCAATCCAGATACAGCAGGGAGGCCAAAGGCTCATCGTTGGTGGCGGGCAGGAACACCTTGCGGTCGATGGGGTTGGACAGGAACTTCCGGTATGCGCCCGCGTCGTTTTTAAACGAACTCACGGCGATGAAGCCGGCATCGGGGCCAACATTGCGCAGCAGGTTGGCATGGATGCTGTCCTCGCCATTGCGGTAGGGGTAATCCCAGTTGTGGATGAAGGCGCCCACATAGCCGGCCTTGAGCAGGTTGTCTTCGGTGGTGTCACCGGAACCATACAGTGCAAAGTCCTTCCATACCAGGCCTTCGCCGTACCACTTGTTCAGAACGCGCACGCCTTCCTTGTAGTTGGGGTACAGGAGGTGGCGGTCGTCAAAGCCGTGGATGAACAGCTCTTTGTCTGTGGCGGCATCGGGGATGAAAGCGGCAAACAGATGGTCATTGCGCCAGCCGATATCATAGCTGGTGGAATAGGGCACCATTTTATCGGCATCCTTGCCCAGCAGCAGCTCGGCGTTGTCACGGAAGGCAACGAGCATGGCTTCAAACTCTTCCAGGGTGGTGGGGGCGGCAAGGTTCAGCTTTTTCAGCCAGTCTTCCCGCACGAAGGTATTGATACGGGTGGTGGAAGCGGCCAGGTACGCCTCGATGGCCCAGACGGTGCCCTTCTCGGGATCCTTGTTCCAAAAGAGGTTGGTGTCGCCCAGCAGGGACCACAGGTTGGGGAGCAGGTCCTTGTTCTCGTTCATGAGGGGAGCCAGGTCCAATACGCCGCCCATGCCGGCATAGGTCTGGATGGTGGGGTAGCTGTAGGTGACGCATACATCGGGAGCGTCGCCGGCGGCTAGCAGGTTGTTCAGCACTTCTTCCTCCGGAAAGCGGGTAACGGGAACGAAGGTGACCTCCACGTTATGGTCACGGAGCATGCCTTCCTTGATGAAGTCGGTGTAGAAGTTGTCCTCGGGCTTGGAACCGCCGTCTCTGGCGCGGTCGTAGACCTCAACGGTGATCTTCCGCGTGGTGACAAAGCGGCCGTCGACGATTTCGGGTGACTCGGCCAATGCCGCGGTCAGCGTGGTGCCGATTACGCCGGTAATCAGCATTGCCACAAGCAACAGATACGCCAGGGTCTTTTTCATGAGAGTATACCTCCTTTTATAATTGGGGTCACCATTTCGGGTGTTGCCCAAAATGACACATTGGCGGGGGGTTATCCTTTCACCGCCCCAATGGTTACGCCTGAGATAAAGTAGCGCTGCAGCCATGGATAGGCCAGCAGAATGGGCACTGTGGCAAACATGACGGTGGCCATTTTGAGGGTCTCGGCAATACCTGTGGGAAAAAACCCTTCCTGGGTGGACATCTCAATGCTGGTCATGTTCTGGAGGATGTAGTACAGCAGCAATTGGATGGGGTAGTATTCGCGGCGCCTGGACATGAACATCAGCGCGTCGGAAAAGCCGTTCCAGCGGCCCACGGCATAAAACAGCGACAGGGTCGCCAGCACCGAGGTGGAAAGGGGCAAATAAATGCGGATCAGCACGCGGATGGGCCCGGCTCCGTCCATCTCGGCCGACTCCCGCAGGCTTTCCGGAATGCCGAAGAAGAAGCTGCGCATGATGATCATGTTGAACACGCTCAGGCAGTTGGGGATAATCAGCACGATGGGCTTGTCGAGCATGTTCAGGCTTCTCAGCAGCAGGTAGTTGGGGATGAGACCGGCGCTGAAATACATGGTCAGAATCATGAAGCCGTTAAGAAAACGCCGTCCCTTCAGGTTGTCGTATGTCAGGGGATAGGCGCACATGACGGTCATGGCCATGGACACAAAGGTGCAGATGACGGTGAGTATGGCGGTCCATTGCAAAGACCAGGTGTACTTTGCGTCCTTCAGCACGGTTGCATAGGCGTCCAGGTTCCACCCCTTGGGCCAAAGCAGGACTTCATTGCGTATCAGGGCATCGGTGGAGCTTAAGGAGCGCGCCAGCACATTCAAAAGCGGTACAAGGCAGATAAACATCAGCAGCAGGCAAACCGCGGCAATGATCCGGTCGCCCATTTGGGTAGCCTTTGATTTAATCATCTCTCCACCCCCTCACCAAACGCCGCGCTCGCCAAAGCGCTTGGCCAGCGCGTTGGCTGATAGCAGGAAAATCAATCCGATGACGGATTGGAACAGGCCGACCGCGATGGTCAGGGAGAACTGCAGGCCCTTGATGCCGTTGTTGTACACAAAGATGGAAATTACGTTGGACACGCTGGTGACAATCTTGTTGCTCAGGGCATAGGGCCGGTCAAACTCGCTGCCCAGAATGCGGCCCAGGCTCATGATCAGAAGCACGATAATGGTTGGCCTGAGCCCCGGCAGCGTGATATGCCAGATCTTTCTCAGCCGGCTCACCCCATCCACCGCGGCCGCTTCATACAGCTCGGGGTTGATGCCGGTGATGGCGGCCAGATAGATGATCGTGTTCCAGCCCGCTTCCTTCCAGATGCCCAGGCCCACATAGGTGCCGATCCAATGGTTGTTCTCATTCAGGAAGGGGATCGGGCTCATGCCCAGCTTTGCAAGCAATATGTTGATCAGGCCGTCATTTGGCGCGAACAGGCGGAGCGCAAGGCCCGATATGATGATCCAGGACAGAAAGTGGGGAAGGTATACCACCGTCTGGGTCAGGCGCTTGAAGCGCTTGAAGGACAGCTCATTGAGCAAAAGCGCCAGCAGGATCGGGGCCGGAAAGCCCAGCACCAGGTCCAGCAGGTTGAGGGTAATGGTATTGCGGATGGCGAACAGAAAATCGCGGTTCTTGAAGGCTTTGATAAAAAACTCGAAACCGTTGTCTTTGGCCCACGGTACATCCCATGGCGGATTGATGATGTTGTTCTGTTTGAACGCGCCCAGAATATAGGCCATGGGCACATACCGAAAAATGACAAAAAATGTGACGGGCAGCAGCAGCAGCAGATACAGCGTCCAGTAACGCCTGAGGTATCTCCCGATGCCGGTCCGCGTCCTGGGCGGATGGGTGATCCGCACGCCGGCAACCGAACGATTTTTTTCCATGGGACACGCCTCCATATCGCTTTCTTGAGATGTTGCTCCCCGAATGAAAAATGCATCATTTTGTGAAGCGGGACGATCGCGCAGGGTTACGGATAAATCTGGCGGCCATGGGCGTCCCCGACCCCCGTTTTGCGGTAGAAATAGGTATTCACCACGTCCCGCCATTCCCGGGCGTTTTCCAACTGACGCGTAAGGCGCTCCAGAACCGATGCATAGGCGCTGGCAGGAAGCTGCCCTTCGAGCGATTTCCAGGTGCTGATGAAGCCTTCCACATCCTCCACGCCCTCAAAGTGCGTATCGTAAATATGCTGGATCAGCGTTTTGCCGCTTTTGAGCCGGTAATCGTAGGGAAGCCGGTGGAAAAACAGCAGCAATTCCTCCGGGCAGGTGGTTTTGTCGCTGTACAGCGCATCCAGAAAGGGATGATACTGGGTTGTAAAGCCCGTGCCGTTTTTTGTCCTGTCCACACCGATGGCCTTGTAGTCGGCCCGGTGGTAGGTGCCCCATTTCATGTACTCATAGCCGTCCACGCTGGGGCCGTAATGCCTGCCCACCGCCACCATCCAGCCGATGCCCAGCGGCGCGTTGTACTTTTCGTACACATTCCGGGAAGCAAGCATCATTTCAGCAATCGGCGCGCATACCGCCGGGTTATTTCCAAAGGTCTGTACGGCCCATTCCTTCATGACCTGCCGGGCGGTAAGCGCGGGGTCCCAGGCCATCCGCCCAAAGGCGTACAGGTTGGCCTGCGCCAATGTATGCCCCGTCCAATTGGCGTCATCGCCCACGTTGGATACCGCGGCCACGGTATCCACTTCCCTGCCCACCAAATCCCTTGTCAGGCGGGCTTCCGATACGGGGGTGTTGAAGACCTCTTCCCATTGCACAGGCAAGGCATACAGGTCAATCTGCTGGCCCGTGTATTCCTGGGTTATCTGAAACTCAATGGCCTGCCTTGTCCTGATCATCGCGCCCAGCAGCGGGGAATTGGGCTCCCTCACCTGAAAATCGGTAGGACCGTATTTGACCTGCAGCACCACATTGTTTTGAAATTCGCCGTCCAGCGGGAAAAAGTGCTCATACGCGGCCTTGGGCCGGTCGGTTTTCGTGTCCCGCCAATCCTGGTTGCAGTTGTACACGAAGCAGCGCCAGTAAACGATTCCCCGGTGGGGCAAAAGCGCCCGGGCGATCACATTGGCGCCGTCGGCCTGGGTCCGCCCAAAGGCGGCGGGGCCGTCCCGGAATTCGGAATCAGCCTTGACAAGAAAGCCGGCCAGGTCGGGAACATACCGGTAGACCGTATCGGCCGCGTCCCGCCACCACCTTTGAACTCTTTCATCCATCGGATCGGAGGTTGGAAGCCTGCCGATCAAGACAGGGCCCTCGAAATGCACCGACAGGATCAGCCGTATTCCGAAAGGGCGGAAAATACCGGCCAACCCGGCAACCTTGGGCAGCATCTCCTCCGTGATCAGCCTGGCGCTTTGCCCCGTCACGTTCACGTTGTTGACGGCAATCTCGTTGATGCCCACCGATGCAAGCAGCCGTGCGTAATCCCTGATCCGGGACGCGTCATAGCATAAGGCGCCATCCCTGAAAAATATAGATTTTCCGCTGTATCCCCGTTCCACGGTGCCGTTTATGTTGTCCCAATGGTTCAGTACCCGCCGTTTAACAGCCGGGGCAGACTCGAGGGAAATAAAAGCCGGGTCATCGCCTGCTTTCAGGCGCATCAGAAGGGCATACACCCCATACAATAACCCGTTCCGGTCCGCCGCCCGGATGGTCAGGCCCGCTTTGGAGCCATGAAGCTTATAGGCTTCGGGGATCATGGCGCCATCCAGCAGCAATTCCACTGCGTACGCCGCGTCCTCGCTTATCTTTCCGTCTCCAAACAGCCTGCAAATCCCTGTCCGCAGCTCCTCCATCGCAAAGGCCGCATCCCCGGGGGCTGTAAGCCTCATGGGGGGAATGGCGGCAGCGGCGCCCGGTTGAAGCCATGCGTTATATTCACAGTAACCGTTATTTGTTCGCAATAAATCACGTTCCGATCTATTTTTTAGTCATAACTAACAGACAGAACCTCCGCTGCCGCTATACAAACTGCCCCGCCTGTTGTAATATAAATATAGCATCTGCCATTTCGTTTGAAAATGGAGCCAATGAAGAAGATTTGTACTTTTTAAAGATTTCTTATGATGACCATGAGAAAATGTATGGAAAGCCAGCAATTCTTTGTAAGTCTCGCCTGAAATATGATGGTTGCTTTTTGCCTTTTCAGCAGATTAAAATCACCATTATTACCAAAAAAGCACCCCATTTTCCGGCGTCACAACCGATATACCTGTCCTTCTTCCGCAATTTATCCCTATCAAAGAAAATTAGGTTTTTAACAAGCGGAAAGAAGGTGCTCCCCGCAGTCATGTAGAACACGTGGGAAAGATCGCCGGGGATGATTGCATTTGTATGCAAAAGGATGGTCAAACATATGAAAGCATTGCTTGGATGGTTTCAAAACTGCAGCCTGTCCATCAAAATCATTGCTCTTTTTGCCATTGTGCTGGTGGTTTCCATCCTCATCACCTACGTTTTGTTTCAGGCGGAGCATGACCATCTGCGCTATGAGGAGTTCGACAACATCGCCAGGCAAAACGCGCAGCTCATTGCCGGAAGCATTGACGCCATGATCGAAAATCTGAATTACGTATCCAAAATGCTTTTGTCCAACGACAGCATACAAAGCATTCTCATTCAAAAAGAAAGCTTCGCGTCGCCCAGGGTCATGCGCACGCTGCGCACGCTTTTAAGCAGCGCGGCCAACCTGCAGCCCCACACAGCGGCACTGTACCTGTTCGATACCGCCGGGCAGCGCTATGGCGTGGACAATTACTCCATACAGCGGTTCAGCTTTTCAAAGGTGGAGGAGGCTGTCTGGTATAAAGCGCTGATCAAGCAAAAGGGGTATTACCTGCTGCTTTTGAACGGCGGTGAAAGCCATGCCATGTATGGCAATGAAAACGTGATTTCCATGGTGCGCAATATCTATAATCTGAACGAGCAGTCAAAGCTGCTGGGCACGCTGATGCTCAACCTTCGGGAGAGCTTTATCACAGCCTGCTTTGAAGACGCGAAGCTGGACACGAATCTCCGTGTCACCGTTGTGGAGGAGGGCGGGCTGCCGCTGCTTTCCTCCGATACCGGCTTATTGTCATCGCTTTCCAATGATCAGCAGGCGGCGCTTCTTGGGGCCGGCGGGCCCATAAGCCTGCCGGCGGACGGCAAAACGCCTTATGTATACTCCTCCGCCAGGCTTCACAATGCCGCCTGGCGCGTGATCACCGCCATTCCCTACACCGTCTCCATCCGCACGCTGGCAGGCATGGAATACGTTTTTTGGCTGCTGCTTTTATTGATCGTCCCCGTAATATTCCTGGCCACGCTGATGATCACAAGAATGGTGGCCAGGCCCCTGCATCAAATGGCGGAAGGCATGCGCCTGTCCGTGGGCGAACACCCCGCACGGCTGCCGCTTCGCAAGGGCCATGATGAAATCGGCAAGCTTACCAACGCTTACAACAGCATGGTGGAGCAGATCGAAACGCTGTTCAGCAGCATCCGCACCGAGAGCGAGCGCAAGCGCCAGGCGGAATTCCACGCCCTCCAGGCGCAGATCAATCCCCACTTTTTATACAACACCATCGATACGCTCAGGGCTTTGGCGCTCTCGGGCAGAACCAAAGAGGTGAACGATCTTTTGCGCTCGCTGGGGGAATTTTACCGCAACAGCATCAACAACGGCAAAAGCATCATCACCATCGGGGAAGAAATCAGCATGGTGAAAAGCTATATGGCCATCCAAAGCGTGCGCTACGGCGATATCGCCACGGAGTTTGACGTGGATGAGGCGGTCTGCGCGTCGCCTATCCCCAAGCTTACGCTGCAGCCCTTGGTGGAAAACGCGCTGTATCACGGCCTTCGCTCGTCAGGCCACCGGGGCACCATCCATGTGCGGGCATGGCAGGACGCGGAAAACATCTATCTTTCCGTGGCCGACAACGGGGTGGGCATTCCGGAGTCAGCCGCCTTGAGCGCCCTGCAAAAGGACCCGCCGGAAGAGGAAAGCCGCTTCGGCCTCCGGGGAACCATCGACAGGCTGCGCCTCTTTTATGGGGAGAGCCAGCCGGTGGCCATAGAAGGCGTGCCGGGCCAGGGCACGAAAATTACCATTACCATCCGCAGGAAGGGCGGTGAAGCTGCATGAATCCCGTGCGCATGTTATGCGTGGACGACGAGCCATTGGTAAGAACCCTCCTGTGCACCTGCATCGATTGGCAGGCGCTGGGCATTGAAATTGTGGGGGAAGCGGGAAACGCCCAGGAAGCCCTTTCCCTGGCGGAGGCGCTTGATCCCGACATCATCTGCCTGGATATCTGCATGCCCGGCATGAACGGCATCGACCTGGCGGCAGAGCTGAAAAAACGCAAACCGAAGCTTTTTATCGTCATCATCAGCGGCCATGATACCTTCGCCTACGCGCAGCAATGCATCCGGCTGGGGGTGACGGATTACCTGCTCAAACCCATCAACGAGGAGCAATTGACCCAGGTGATGGGGGACATCCTGAAAAGAATAAGGCCGGAGGCGCTGCTTTTGTCCCGCAGCCGCGGCAGCATCCGCGAGGTATTGGCCTACCTGAAGGAAAACTTCCGCAACCCTGACCTGACGCTGCAAAGCGCCGCCGACCGCTTTTTCATGAACCCCTCTTACTTAAGCCGGGCATTCAAGCAGGATACGGGGAAAACCTTCGTGGCATATCTGACCGGCCTGCGGGTGGAGGAGGCGGCCCGGCTGCTTTCGGACGGGGACCTGCGCAGCTATGAGGCAGGCGAGCAGGTGGGCATACCGGACGCAAAGTATTTCGGCGTGTGCTTCAAAAAATACAAGGGCCTTACCCTGGCGGAATTTAGGAAACGGGCCGGCCGTCAAGCAGGCATTTCCAGTTCAAGGTAAAAATCACGGAAATATTGGTCAATTTCGTTGGTTTCCTTTTGCGCTCCTTGGCCTTACACTGAAAAAAAGCCTGTAGCTTCAGGCAATTCGTACAATTTGAAAAGGAGGCAATCCCATGAAACGCATGCTTGCAAAAGGCCTTTCCCTGTGCATCGCGCTCATCATGCTGCTGGCCATGGTACCCGCCATGGCGCTGGCGGAAACCCACGAAGAGGTGACCCTCACGCTCTGGTCCATCTGGTCCTCCGACAGCGAAAGCAACAAGGCGCCCTTTCTGAAGACCCTGGACGAGTTCAAGGCAGCCTACCCTTGGGTCCACGTAGAGCTGGACATGAACGAGGCCGAAGCCTACAAGACCAAGATCAAGACCGCCGTGGCCGCCAACGAAGCGCCCGACGTGTTCTACTACAACGCCGGCGGCCTTTTGAAATCCTTTGTGGATGCCGGCAAGGTGCTTCCCCTGAACGATTACGTATCCAAGGACGTATGGGACCGCGTTGTGGAAGGCACGCTTTCCAACATGACCTTTGACGGCAAGGTATACGGCCTGCCCTATACCCTGGCCTGCTCCGTGCTCTACTGCAATACCGAACTGTTTGAAAAGCACGGCGTGAAGATTCCCGAAACCTGGTCGGAGCTGATGGCCGCCGTCAAAGCCTTCAGGGAAGCGGGCGTCACGCCCATGACCACCGGGGGCAAGGACCGCTGGCCCACCTGCATGTACACCGATCAGATCACGCTCCGGGCCGCAGGCTATCAGGAGAGCTATGACGCCTTCTACAAGACGGAAAACGGCAGCTTCGTTTCCGAAGGCATGAAGCTGGCGGCGGAAAAGTTCGACGAGCTGATCAAGGCCGGCGCTTTCCCCGAAGGGGCCGTGGCCCTGACCCGGGACGAATCCGAAGTACCCTTCTATGCCGGCGAAGTCGCCATGTATGTCAACGGCAACTGGACGGCCAGCAACTGCCAGGCTGAAACCTCCGCCGTAAAGGGCAAGGTCAAGGCCGTTCCCTTCCCCGTGATCGAGGGCGGCAAAGGCGTCATCAACGATTTCATGGGCGGCGCGGCCGAACAGTTCTGCGTCAGCGCCGGCACGAAGAACGCGGAAGCCGCGGTGATCCTGTGCCAGTTCCTTGCCGAGAACCACTCCAAGAACGCCTATCTCAGCGGCGCCGGCATGCCCACCTGGAAGCTTGACGTGGATGAATCCCAAATCGATCCCCTGATCAAATCCATCGTTGACCTTACCAGCAATGCCACCAGCTTCCTCCTCTGGGGCAATACCGCGCTGGAGGGCGAGGATTCCGAATTCCTGATGGATACGGTACAGGAAATGCTGGCCGGCGACCTGACGGTGGACGCATACTGTGAAGCGCTGCAAACGATGATGGAATGATCCCGCGAAAACCGGGCCGCCGCGCGAAAGATTGGTGACATAACACTAATGCATCTATGAGCATGGGTTCTGAAAGTGAAGCCAGCCCCGCCGACTGTCATCCTAAACGAAGTGAAGGATCATGCTTTTCATACTGCTTAAGTTCCTTCATCGCTTCTCACCGCTTCCTGCTCTGGGGCAATATCGCGCTGGAGGGCGAGGATTCCGAATTCCTGATGGATACGGTACAGGAAATGCCGGCCGGTGGCCTGACGGTGGACGCATACTGTGAAGCGCTGCAAACAATGATGGAATAATCCCGGGCAAGCCGGGCCGCCGCGCGAAAGATTGGTGACATAACACTGATGCATCTATGAGCATAGGTTCTGAAAGCGTACCCAACCCCGCCGACTGTCATCCTGAACGAAGTGAAGGATCTTGCTTTTCATACTGCTTAAAGATCCTTCATCGCTTCTCACCGCTTCCTGCTCTGGGGCAATATCGCGCCGGAGAGCGAGGATTCCGAATTCCTAATGGATACGGTACAGAAAATGCTGGCCGGCGATCTGACGGTGGACGCATACTGTGAAGCGCTGCAAACAATGATGGAATGATCCCGTGGCAATCGGGCCGCCGCGCGAAAGATTGGTGACATAACACTAATGCATCTATGAGCATGGGTTCTGAAAGTGAAGCCAACCCCGCCGACTGTCATCCTGAACGAAGTGAAGGATCTTATTTTTCATACTGCTTAAAGATCCTTCATCGCTTCTCACCGCTTCCTGCTCTGGGGCAACACCGCGCTGGAGGGCGAGGATTCCGAATCCCTGATGGATACGGTATAGGAAATGCTGGCCGGCGACCTGACGGTGGACGCATACTGTGAAGCGCTGCAAACAATGATGGAATAATCCCGCGAAAGCCGGGCCGCCGCGCGAAAGATTGGTGACATAACACTGATGCATCTATGAGCATAGGTTCTGAAAGCGAAGCCAACCCCGCCGACTGTCATCCTGAACGAAGTGAAG
>JAEWWY010000331.1 GCA_023458835.1 Bacillota bacterium | reverse complement strand
GTCAACGGCCGCGGCTCCCTTTTGGTAACCGCCCGGTTCAAGCACGGCATCGTATCCAAGGATGACCTTTTGATCGAAAACGGCATCCTATCGGTAACGGCGGCCGATGTGGGCATCCGCGGCCGGGATTCGCTTCAGATTTCCGGCGGAGAGATGACTGTTGTTTCCAAAGGCGACGCGCTGCAATCCAATAACGGCGAAGATTCCGAAAAAGGCCGGATCACCCTCACAGGGGGCACATACCGCCTGACCAGCGCAAAGGATGGCATCCAGGCGGAATCCGGCCTCACCATATCCGGCGGCGACTATACGCTGTATACCGGCGGCGTTACAAAAGCGCAGGGAGCGCTGAAGCCTGAGGACTGGCAGCCTGACAGCTCCTCCTCCGACGCGCCGGGCAAGGGGCTGAAGGCAGGGGCCGATTTGGACATATCCGGCGGCAGGTTTGCGCTTTATTGCGCCGACGATGCCATCAGCGCCGATGGCAGGATCACGATCCAGGACGGCATTTTTGAAATCGCCACCAAGGATGACGGCCTTGGCGCCGACGGGCAGGTCACCATCAGCGGAGGCGAGCTGGTCGTTTTAACCTGCTATGAAGGCATTGACGCCGCCGGCATTTCCATCTTAGGCGGAGCGGTGAACGTGAACGCCCTGGATGACGGTTTCAGTGCGGACAGCGACGGAGGCAGCGGCCAAGAGAGCCCCTTCGTGCGCATCACAGGCGGCAGCGTTTTCATCAAAGCCATGGGAGACGGAATCGATTCCAGCGGGAGCGTCGCTTTGGAAGGCGGCGAGCTCACCATTTTGAGTTCCGCCGGCAGCAAGAGCACCGTGAATTTCGCGGATTCCTTCCTTGTTTCAGGCGGCGTCCTCATCGCCGCAGGCGGCTCGGGCACGGTAGAGGCGCCCAGCCCCGATTCCAGCCAGCCTTCCCTGATGGTTTCCCTTTCAGCCCCTGCCCAAGCGGGGTCCCAGGTTGTATTGACGGCGGAGGACGGGAGCACCGTTCTTGCCTGCGCCCCTGAGCAGGCCTTCCAGGCATTGCTGCTCAGTGCCCCCGGCCTTGCCCTTGAAAAAAGCTATACGCTGACGGCAAACGGCCAGGCGCTGCTTACCGCCAGGCTGAACGAGGCAATCACCCTTGCCGCCCCCGGGCTGAGGGAATAAAGGTTCTGCCGGGAAAAGGGGAAATACATGAAAATATGAAGGAAACTGCATTATAATGGGGAATATATAGGAATAACCATTTGCGGAACGGCTGAGGTATGCTTCTCACTTGTTCCTGGGGGGAATGAGCCACAATGGTGCCAGCGGAGAAATCTGCCGGGGTACGACAGTCCTTTCGCCAAGGTCTTGTGATTTTGTTCGTGCTCGCGCTCTTTTTGTGCGGCGCCGTTTATATTGCGTTTACCAGTGCATCCCAAATACACACCGTCGTGATGATCGGGCTTACACTTTTGCTGCTGGCCATGCTGTATGCGATGCACAGAAGGAGCCGGGAGCGGGAACTGCTGATCCACAAGCTCAACGACAGCGAAGCGATGTTCCGGGCCGTGTTTGAGCAGGCTCCCTTCGGCGTAGCCATTGTAAGGGATTACCATACCCTGTCCGGCGTGAACGCCATGTTCCAGAAGATTCTTGACCGGCCGGAAAGCGAGCTGGCCGGCTTGAGCTGGGCGGACATCACCCATGCGGACGATCTCCAGGAGGAGCTGGCGCTTTTCGATCAGTTCAAAGCCGGTGAAACCGACGGCTATACCATGGAAAAGCGGTTCATCAGGCCGGATGGCTCCGTCATCTGGGTGCAGAGCGTGGTGGCGCGCCTGGATATGAGCGATGTCCAGGCGCAAACGCATCTATGCATCCTGCATGATATCATGGCGCGCAAGCAGGCGCAGGAGGCGCTTCGGGAAAGCGAGAGGAGCAAATCTGTGCTTCTTTCCCATCTGCCGGGCATGGCCTACCGCTGCCTGGACGATCCCGATTGGACGATGCAGTTCGTCTCCGAAGGCTGCTTTGCGTTAACGGGGTATCTGCCCGGCAGCCTGCTGGGTAACAGAGATCTTTCCTTCAATGACCTGATCCACCCGGATTACCGGGAACAGCTTCGGAAAGAGTGGGACCGTATACTGGCCCTGAGGCTTCCCTTCCGGCACGAATACGAAATCATCACGGCTGCCGGCGAGTACAAATGGGTGCTGGAAATGGGACAGGGCATCTATAACGCCCAGGGCGATGTGGAGGCCCTGGAAGGGATCGTCATTGATATCACGGAGTCCAAGCGTCAGTTGGCTCAAATCCAGCATATGAACAATCACGATTTCCTGACGGGGGCTTATTCCAGAAAATATTTTGAGGAAGCCAAACACCGCCTGGATGCGGAAGGCTGCTATCCGCTATCCATCATCATTGCGGACATCAACGGGATCCGCATGCTGAACAACGCCTTTGGCTATGAACTGGGTGACCGGGTGATCGCCCAGATCGCAAAAATACTGCAGCGCTGCTGCCGGGAAGGCGACATTCTTTCAAGGACCGGAGGCGACGAATTTGGCATTCTTCTCCCGCATACGGACCAGGAGGAATCCTACCGCCTGGTTCAGCAGATGAAGCAGGCCTGCGAAAGCGCCGATCTCCGCGGTGTGAACGATTCTGTGCATATCAGCCTTTCCCTGGGATGCGGAACAAAAGCCGCGCCTGAGGAGAGCATTGATTCAATAGAAAGAGAAGCGGAGGAAAACCTGCACAAAAACAAAATACTGGAGCAAAAGAGCTACCACAACGCCATGCTGACTTCGATCATGGCCACCATGAATGTAAGAAGCCAGGAGACGGAGGAACATGCCCAGCGGCTTGTGGCGCTGTCCCGTATGATCGGAAGCCATCTTGCGCTTCCGCAACAGAGCCTGGATGATCTGCAGCTATTTGCCATGCTGCATGACATAGGTAAGGTTGGCATCGACGACCGGATTCTGAACAAGCCGGGCAAGCTTAGCGAAGAAGAGTGGATCATTATGAAAAGGCATCCGGAAATCGGATACCGGATCGCCATCTCCCTGCCGGAGCTGTCATCCATAGCGGAGTACATTCTGACGCATCATGAGCGTTGGGATGGAATGGGCTACCCCAAGGGACTGATGGGGGAAGAGATTCCGCTGCTGTCCCGTATTCTTGCCGTTGCGGACGCCTATGACGCCATGACTGAGGAGCGCGTTTACCGCAAAAAGCGAAGCAAAGCGGAAGCCATGGAAGAAATCATGAACAATTCCGGAACACAATTTGATCCCGCTATCGTGGAAATATTCGCCCATTGCATGCGCTGAGGCATGCCAGCTTGTTCTATGCTGTACACGGGGGAGATTCTCATGAGAAGAGTATGGGTGCTTTTTGTCGCTCTCTGCTTTGCTTTGCCTTTTATGGGCGCTGGCAGTGCCGGCGGCGAAGCGTTGACGATTCCTGAACAGGCCATGCCGGACAAAAACAGCGCAATCGTTGCGCTTATCGAGCCTGTTACAGGCAATATCGTATATGCAAACAAGGCGGCCATCGCCTATGATATTACGGACGCCGCGCTGCTGGCGCGGCACTATGACCGGCTGGTGACCTTCATCCTGATTGCGGGCGGCCTCATCATCACGGCGCTTGCCATACTGCTGAGCGCCCTTTTGAGGAGCCGGCGGAAGATGAGGGGCGACAAGGAAGCCATTGAGCATACCCAAAAGCTGCAAAAAACCTTTATCGATGCGGATGACAGCCTGATCTATCTGAAGGATGAAAATCTGAAATACGTTTTTGTAAACAAGGCGACAGAAGCCTTTTATCACCGCACGCAAGAGCAGATTATTGGCCTCACGGATTTTGACCTGTCGGAAGAAGGGGCATTTGCAGACCGGCGCAGGGAAACCGATTTGAGAGCGCTGAATAAAAACGAAGTGGTAATCGATGAAGTGGAATGGAGCGGCAAAGTCTACCGGACATTGAAATTCCCTGTGCCGCTGCCCAATGGCCTGACCGGTGTCGGCGCCTATGTCACCGATATCACCCAAGCCCGCAAAAATGAAAGGAAGCAGGAAAAGGCGTCGTACCGCCATAGTATATTGGCGGATATGCTTTCCCGCAGCTTTGAAAGCAGGCAGGCGCAGTTGGATTATGTGCTGCACAAAGCCTTGAAGCTGACGGAGAGCCAGTTTGGCTATATCTGCCTGTACGATGAAGATTCAAAGCTGTTTACCCTCCATTCCTGGACAAGGGGCGTCATGGAGGCCTGCGATCTGGAGGAAAAGCCTCTTTCCTATGATTTGAATGAAGTGGGGCTCTGGGGTGAGGTGGTCCGGCAGCGCAAGCCCATCGTAGACAACGATTATGAAAAGCCGGATTCCATGAAAAAGGGATACCCGGCAGGCCATATCCCCCTGAAAAGGTTTATGTCGGTGCCCGTCCTGATGGATGAACGGATCGTTGCAGTCATCGGCCTGGCCAACAAGCCCGGCGAATACGATGACGACGACGTGTATGAAACCATTCTGCTGATGAGCGGAGTATGGAATGCCTATGTCAGGCGCGAGACCCAGGAAAAGCTCTTCCTGGAGCGCAACAAATACCATCAGACGCTGCTGTCCATCGGCGACGGCGTCATGGTGGTGGACAAGGATGGCAGGATTGAAATGCTCAATCCTGTTGCGCAGGAGCTGGTCGGCTGGCCGCAGGAAAGCGCCGCCGGCATGCCCTATAAGGAAGTATTCGCCCTGTCCCACGAGCAGGACGGAAAGAAAATCAAGGACCCCATTGAGGATGCGCTGAAGACGCAGACCGTTCAGGAAATGGAGAATCATGCCATTTTAACCTCCAAGGACGGCAAGCGGTATTATTTGGAGGACAGCGCCGCCCCCATCATCGATGAATCAGGCACGGCCATCGGTGTGGTGCTTGTGTTCAGGAACGTGACGGAAAAGAAGGAACAGCAGCAGGAGATTGAGTATCTGAGCTTTCATGATTCGCTGACAGGCTTGTATAACCGCCGCTTTTTCGAGGAGGAGATGCGCAGGCTGGATACGCTTCGGAACCTGCCCGTTTCCATCATCATCGGCGATATAAACAACCTGAAGCTTACCAACGACATGTTTGGCCACACGTATGGGGACATACTCCTCAAGCGGCTGGCCTCCGTATTGCGCAAGGTGTGCCGGGCCGATGACATTATCGCCCGCTGGGGTGGCGATGAGTTTTCCATCCTTTTGCCCAAGACCGGCCTCACGGAAGCATGGCAGATCGTTGCCCGGATCCAGGAGGAATTTTCCAAGGAACGGATCAAGGCCGTCAAGGGCAGCATCTCCATGGGCGCAGCCGTCAAAACGGGCATGGAGGAGAACATCCGGGAGGCAGTGGACAAGGCCGAGGAAGAGATGTATCTGAACAAGGTAACGGAGCACAGCGAGGTAATGAAGGGCACGCTGCATACCATCGTCCAAATGCTCCACGACAACAGCCCCAGGGAAAAGGAGCATGCCATCCGCGTGAGCCAGCTTTGCCAGACGTTTGGCAAAAGGCTGAACATGCCGGAAAACGAGGTGAAGACGCTGGTGGACGCAGGATTCCTGCATGACATCGGCAAGGTGGTTCTGGACAACAAGCTGCTGGAAAACCACTATACCCTCTCCGCCCAGGAATGGAATGAGATCAAGCGCCATCCCGTGGTGGGCTATAGGATTCTGAACGCCTTTGACGATATGCTGGACCTGGCGCAGATCGTGCTGGCGCATCAGGAGCGCTGGGACGGGACCGGCTATCCCAAGGGCCTGAAAGGCGAGGAAATCCCCAAGGCTTCCCGGATCATCGCCCTGGCCGAAAGCTATGAGCGCAGGCGCAGCGGCGCGGAAAACAGGGCGCCTGCCGGCAAGGAGGAAGCGCTTGAGGCCATCCGGCAAAACAGAGGAAAGCATTTTGACCCCGCGCTCACCGATTTGTTCGTGGAAATGATGGAAACGAAGGACCCGGAGTTTGGTGAGGGATAAGCAACGGGAAAAAGCGTCCGGCTGATGCGGTGTACGCATTTGCCGGGCGCTTTTTCATATCGGCTGATACCAGATCAAGCCGGTATCACGGGATGTAATACTAATGGAAAAAAAATGACGCATCCGCGTCATTTTTTCAGTCCTTTTACAGGATCTCCAGAATCACCATCTCGGCTGCATCGCCGCGGCGGGGCCCAAGGCGGTAGATGCGGGTATAGCCGCCGGCGCAGCCTTTTTCCGCATTGCGGGCCTTGAACTTGGGACCGATGTCACGGAAGAGCTTTTCCACTACGGGATGCTTGTTGTCCTTCGTGCGCTCTTTAAAGTCGGCCTTGCTTTCATCGGCCTTCTTCTGCTCCTTCAAATCATACAGGTACGCCATGATCAAACGGCGGGCATGCAGCTTGGAGGGGGCATCGTTCTGCACGGTAATGCTGACCATCTGGCCCTTTTCGTTGTGGAATTCCTTGGTGGCTTCCACATTGTTCTCACATTCGCGGATGGCCAGGGTGATGAGCCGCTCGGCAGCGCTGCGCACTTCCTTGGCCCTGGCCAAAGTCGTTTCGATGCGGCCGTTCCAGATGAGGTTGGGCACCTGGTTGCGGAGCAGCGCCTTGCGCTGATCGGCGGTGCGGCCCAGTTTACGTTGTGCCATGTTTGTTTCCTCCTTTACGGAATGGACATAATCAATCTTCGCTGGGCCGCAGACCCAGGCCAAGGGCCGCCAGCTTCTGTTCCACTTCTTCCAGGCTCTTTCTGCCCAGGTTGCGCACCTTCATCATGTCCTCCAGGTTGCGCTGCACCAGTTCGGCCACGCTGTTGATGCCGGCGCGCTTTAAGCAGTTGTAGGCGCGGACGGACAGATCCAGCTCTTCAATGGTCATCTCCAGCACTTTTTCCTTCTTGTCGTCCTCGGGCATGTTGAAGTTTACCGGCATCACATGGTCCGTAAGGCCCACAAACAGGGAAAGGTGCTCGCTCAAAATCTTGGCAGCCATGCTGATGGCCTCATCCGGCATCACGCTGCCATTGGTCCAAACTTCCAGTGTCAGCCGGTCATAGTCGGTGATCTGGCCTACGCGGGTATCCTCCACGGTGTAATTCACCTTTTTGATGGGGGTGAATATGGAATCCACGGGGATGACGCCGATAGGCATGTTGTTCACCTTGTTCTTGTCGGCAGCAACATAGCCGCGGCCCTTGTCCAGCATGATCTGTATCTGCAGATGCGCGCCATCGTTGAGGGTGGCGATGTGCAGATCGGGGTTGATAATCTCTACTTCATCATCCACCCGGATATCAGCAGCGGTCACCTCGCAGGGGCCATGCATGTCGATAAAGATCTGCTTGGGCTGGTCGCTGTACAGCTTGGCCACCAGCTCCTTGAAGTTCAAAATCAGCTCCGTAACGTCCTCTTTCACGCCGGGCACGGTGGAGAACTCATGCTGCACACCGTCGATGTGCACGGAAGAGACCGCAACGCCGGGCAGGGAGGAAAGGAGCACACGGCGGAGCGCATTGCCCAGCGTTTGGCCAAAGCCACGCTCCAAGGGCTCTACAACAAACTTGCCGTAGCGGTTGCTGTCAGCCATTTCCAGGCATTCGATGCGCGCCGGTTCGAATTTTTCAATCATTGTATACCCTCCTTGATGGAACCGTCGGTCGAGGTAATCTCTACTGAGCTTAACGAGAATAGAACTCGACGATCATGTTCTCCTGCAGCGGCAGGTCGATATCCTCGCGGGTGGGGAGGGCGATGACAGTGCCGGTAAGCTCGGCGGCGTTAAGGGAAAGCCACTTGGGAACGATGGTCTGACTGCCTTCCCGCAGGGCCTTGAAGTGTTCGGAAGCCCTGCTCCGTTCCTTGATGGTGATCACATCGTTCACACTCACCAGGTAGGAGGGGATGTCCACACGCTTGCCATTGACCAAAAGATGGCCATGGGTCACAAGCTGGCGGGCATGGCGGCGGGTGTTGCCCATGCCAAGGCGGAACACCACGTTGTCCAGGCGGCGCTCCAGAAGCTGGAGCAGGTTTTCACCGGTAACGCCCTTCATGTTCACGGCCTTTTCATAATAGTTGCGGACCTGACGCTCCAGCACGCCGTACACGAAGCGCACCTTTTGCTTTTCTTTTAACTGCGTCGCATATTCGCTGACCTTGCGGCGCTTGTCTTTGCCGGGGTTCCTGGTGGACTTCTTGTTGGAATAACCCATCGCGGCAGGGGAGATATCAAGTGCCCTGCAGCGCTTTGCTATGGGTTGCATATTTCTCGCCATAGGTCCTTACCTCCTCCTTATACCCTTCTGCGTTTGGGCGGACGGCAGCCGTTGTGGGGAATGGGCGTCACGTCCTTGATCATGCTCACTTCCAGGCCGGCGGCCTGAAGGGAACGGATGGCGGCCTCACGCCCGGACCCGGGGCCCTTGACGTAGACTTCCACAGTCTTCAGACCAAACTCCATCGCAGCCTTGGCAGCCGTCTCAGCGGCCGTCTGGGCGGCAAAGGGCGTGGACTTTTTGCTGCCGCGGAAACCGAGGCCCCCGGAAGAAGCCCAGGAAAGGGCGTTTCCGTTGGTGTCGGTGATGGTGACGATGGTGTTGTTAAAGGAGGAGCGGATATGGGCGGCGCCGCGCTCCACCAGTTTGCGCTCACGGCGTTTGCGCGTAACCTTCTTTACCTTTTGTCTAGGTGCCATGGATTCATCCCTCCGTGCCCCAAAGGGCAGTTGTTATGAGTAGCGCTCGAACAGGCATTACTTGGTCGCAGCCTTCTTCTTGCCGCCCACAGTCCTCTTGGGGCCCTTGCGGGTACGGGCGTTCTGCTTGGTGTTCTGGCCGCGGACGGGCAGGCTGCGGCGGTGGCGGACGCCACGGTAGCAGCCGATCTCCACCAGACGCTTGATGTTCAAAGACACTTCGCGCCGGAGATCGCCTTCCGTCTTCACGTGATGCTCGATATATTCGCGCAGCTTGGACACTTCCTGTTCGGAGAGATCCTTGACGCGGGTGTCGGGACTGATGCCGGTCTCTTTGAGAATCTGCTGGGAGGTGGACAAACCGATGCCGAAGATGTAGGTCAGCCCGATCTCCACGCGCTTTTCTCTGGGCAGGTCAACGCCCTGAATGCGTGCCATGTGTGAAACACACCTCCAAATGTTGGTTCGGCTCCGCCGCAAAAGCGGCCGGCCTTCTTTGCCGGGCATAAAAGTGCCCGGACAGTCTGGATGCGATCTATCGGTAAAAGCCGTGGATCACAGGGGTCGCCCCCTATGCAGCCGCCCACGAGCTCCAACCCTCTTTCTCCTGGGGCTCTGCCCCTGGACTCCACCAAAGGGGCCCCCAGGGGTTTCACCCCTGGACCCCACCAAAGGGATATATCCCTTTGGAATCCCTGTTTTTATATAGGGATGATCAACTTGTCAATAAGCACCGGCCGCTGTCATTCTGAGGCTCCGCAGCCGAGCGCCGATTGAGCCAGATGGAAGAAGCGACGAAGAATCTTGAATGGCTAAAGCATCGAAAGATCCTTCGCTTCGCTCAGGATGACATAGGCGGGACTGGCAGCCTTTTACAGCCCATCTCTGCTCCCCCGCCCCAAAATGGGGATTCTCAAGGGGTTGTATCCCTTGCGTGGGGGTGCCGGGGGCAAAGCCCCTGGCTCAGCCTTGCTTTTGCTTATGCTTGGGATTTTCACAAATAACCATCACGCGGCCTTTGCGCCTGATGATCTTGCAATTTTCGCAAATGGGTTTGACGGAAGGCCTGACTTTCATGGGGAATCCTCCTCGCATCCGCCCGGCGGGCGGGAACTAGTGTATTGATCAGGCTCAGCCCTTGCTGCGCCAGGTGATGCGGCCTCTGGTGAGGTCGTAGGGAGAAAGCTCAATGGTAACCTTGTCCCCAGGATAGATGCGGATAAAATTCATGCGCATTTTGCCCGAGATATGGGCCATGATGCGATGGCCATTGGGCAGCTCCACCTGGAACATGGCGTTGGGAAGCGCCTCAATCACGTGGCCTTCCATTTCAATGACATCATTCTTGGACAAGTCCGCAACCCTCCTTGCATATTGGCAGTTCCTGCGCCGCTGCTTTTGCCAGAACCGTTTTCAGTTCGCTGTCGGTAACGGCAATGTTTGCGCTAAGTCTTGCGGCAAGCTCCGGAAAGAATACAGGCTTGGCGTGCAGGTGTTTGATCTTTTTGCGTTTGGGATGGTCTGCCTTGCGCAGCTCCCCGTCCGCCATCAATACAAAATCACCATCCACCACAGACGTTACGATGAACAACCGGCCGCGGTCACGCCCCTGCGTGGACTGAACCACGCGCCCAACTTCAAAGGGAATGGGCTTCACGCGTCCTCCTCCTTCCAGGTAAACCCGGGAAGGGTCAAGATTTCCGGCAATCCATCGGTGATGGCGATGGTATGCTCGTAGTGCGCGGCAAGGCTTTTATCCTTTGTGGAGAAGGTCCAGCCGTTTTCCGATTCCTCCACCGGCCATCCGCCGGCGGCGATCATGGGTTCTATGGCCAGCGTCATGCCACGGCGCAAGCGGATGCCATGGCCGGCCTCGCCAAAGTTGAATACGCTGGGCTCCTCATGCATGGCCCGGCCGATGCCGTGACCCGTCAGGTCGCGGATGACCGAATACCCATGAGCTTCCGCCCAGGCCTGCACAGCATGGCCGATATCCCCCAGACGGTTGCCCCCCACGGCCTTTTTGACCCCCTGCCAGAAGCACTGCTC
>JAEWWY010000330.1 GCA_023458835.1 Bacillota bacterium | reverse complement strand
TATCATCAACCGCAAAAGCAGCAAGTTCCACACTCCCCGGCAGGGAAGCCCATAAACAAACAACGCCGTAGCCCTGCCGCATTCGTCGCATAATCGCAGAATCATTCATAGAGACAGCATCCGAAGGTTTCCAAAAGGCGGCCGGAAACCCCTTCGGCCGCACCCGAAGGTTCCCAAAGGGCGACCGGAAAGCCCTTTGGTCGCATCCGCAGATGCGAAATCCCCCTCATCATACAACAATACGCAAAACCTGCGCTCCTTGCGTCACCCCCGCCAAGCAACATATCCCAAGCGCAACACGCAGACGCTTCCACAAGCACCCATCCCGCTCAATCATAGCCAGCCGTGCTCACTGCCACCACAGAGACGGTACCCGAAGGTTCCCAAAGGGCGACCGGAAAGCCCTTTGGCCGCATCCGCAGATGCGGAACCCCCCTCATCGTACACCAATACGCAAAACCTGCGCTCCTTGCGTCACCCCCGCCAAGCAACATACCCCGAGCGCAGCACGCAGACGCTTCCCTAAGCACCCATCCCGCCTCAATCCTCACCCTGCGCGCTGTCAAACCACCGCTTCCTCCGCCCCGCCCCCTTCCATCACTGGCGCAGCGATGTTTCAGAGCGGTTCCGGATAACAGCGGGCAGAGCCTGCTCATATTCATCGGTTCACCTATGTTTCAAAACCGTATAAGCAAATCAGCCTGCTTCGGCTTTATTGAAAGGGGGAAAGCGCATGGACAGGGTCCTTTCCGACAAAAAGGCCATATGCCTTTTTGAATTGCCTGCGCTTTTGCTGTTTGTTTGTATCGTCATCATTCCCATCGGGATTTCGCTGTATTACAGCACGCTGGACTGGGACGGCATCGGCGTGGGCAGCTTTATCGGCCTTGGCAATTATGCAAAGCTGTTCTTTGCGAAAACCAGCAAGTTCTGGAATGCCGCCGGCAATTCCTTTTTGTATGCCGGCATTTCCCTGCTCATCCAACTGCCCATCTCCCTGCTGCTGGCCCTGGTAATCTCCTCCAAGGTCAGGTTTGAAGGCTTCTACCGCAGCGCGTTTTTCATTCCCGTCATCATTTCCACCGTGGTGATCGGCCAGTTATGGATGAAGATCTACCACCCGGATTACGGCCTTTTAAACTCCTTCCTGCGCACCGTGGGCCTTCATGGCTGGACGCGGGTATGGCTGGGCGACAAGACCACGGCCCTGGGGGCCACCTTTGTGCCTATCCTGTGGCAGTATGTGGGCTATCACATGCTGCTCATGTACGGCGCCATCAAATCCATCCCGGACGATATCTTTGAAGCTGCCAGGATTGACGGCGCATCCCCGGCCCGTACCGCCATAGCCGTGACCATTCCCATGATCCGCCCCATGCTCAAAGTGAGCGCCACCTTCTCCCTGATCGGCTCCCTGAAGGTATTCGACCTGATTTTCGTGCTCACGGGCGGCGGCCCCAGCGGTGCCAGCGAGGTGCCCACCACGCTGATGTACAGGACCATCTTCCTCAAAAACCAATATGGCTACGGCAGCTCCATGGCCATGTTCATTGTGGCGGAATGCATGATCCTGACTTTGCTTATCCGGCGCCTGTTCCGGGAAAAAGTATGAGAGGCGGGAACGTATGATACCTGATCATAAGGCTGTTATGCCAAAGCTCCTGCCATTCCGGTCGTTAAGGCCCGGCCGGGTGCTTGTTCAGGCGGCGCTGGTCTTCTGGGCGTTCATCAGCCTGTTTCCCCTGTATTGGCTTTTGACCTTTTCCCTGAAGGATAACAGTGAAATCTTCGGCGGGAACATTGCCGGGCTCCCCGGCAAATGGCTGCTTTCCAATTATGCCAATGCGTTCCTGGGCGGCAAGGTGGGCCTGTACCTTTTGAACAGCGCGATCGTAACAGCGGCCACCATCGCGCTCACCTGCCTTCTTTCCCTGATGGCAGCCTATGCGCTTGGCCGCATGAAATGGCGTGGCCAAAAGGCCGTGATGGCTTTTTTTATGCTGGGGCTCATGATCCCCATCCATGCCGCGCTGCTGCCGCTGTTTATCCTGCTGAGCCGCGCAAGGCTCCACAGCACCCATTGGGCGCTGATCCTGCCTTACGCCGGCTTTGCCATCCCCTTGGGCATCCTCATCATATCGGGCTTCATTGACGGCATCCCAAGGGAGCTGGAGGAAGCGGCCTGCATAGACGGGGCAAGCATTTACGGTATTTTTGCGCGCATCATCGCCCCCATGCTCATGCCCGCCGTTTCCACGGTGATGATCTTCACCTTTTTGCAGGCCTGGAACGAACTGCTTTTTGCCCAGGTATTCATCAGCAAGGATGCGTTCAAGACGCTCACGGCCGGCATCCAGTCCATGTACGGCCAATACCAGACGGATTGGGGCCCCATTGGGGCGGCGCTTGTGGTGGCGACCATCCCCACCCTTGTGATCTATCTGCTCATGAGCGGTCAGGTGCAAAAAAGCCTGGCCGCAGGCGCCGTAAAGGGATAAATGAACCCAAAGCATATGTATATACACAATCAAAATTTCAACACATCAAAAAACATTCCGTGCATCCCCGCCGCGCCTGCACGGAACATTTTGTTTGATTCCTTGCCAAAATCGTCCCTTCCCTTGTATAATATGGATATGCATATCGTCTGTACGTTTTTCGAAACCGTTTTATATTGCAGCCGGGCGGTGAAAAGCCTTGTACCGTGTGGTGATCGTGGATGATGAACCTTTCATGCTGGAAGGCATGCGCCTGATGATCGATTGGTCAGGCTGCGGTTTCACGCTGTGCGGCGAAGCCTCCACCGCCCAGGAAGCGCTGCACCTCATCGACACGTTCAAGCCCCACCTGCTGATCACCGATGTGAAGATGCCCGGCATGATGGGCACCGACCTGGCGGTGATCGTGCACCATTACCATCCCGATACGGTTCTTTTGTTTTTCAGCGGCTACAAAGATTTTGCGTTTGCCCAATCGGCTATCAAGTCCCACGCCTTCGGTTATCTTGTCAAGCCCATCGACAGGGATGAGGTGCACCAAACGCTGCTGGAGGTCAAAAAGGAGCTGGATGCCCGCAGCCTCCAGGACCAGGAGGAGGGCGGACGGATGCCCATCCTCCGGGATCATGTGCTGCGCCGCATCGCCTCCGGCGATATGGGCGGCGAAAGCCTGCTTCGCGCAGGCGTGCTGCTGAATCTAAAGCGCGCCGATCCCTGCTATTGCGCTGTGATAACAGCCGGGAACAAGCCGCTTCCGGAAGGTGCGCTGCTCATGCTCTCCGGCTGCGGCGGCACGCCTTTCCTGCTTTCCCCGCATCAGTGCGGGCTTTGCTTTAAACAAATCGAACGCAGCCTTTCAACTCTTGCAAGCCTGCAGGAATCTTTGGCGGACAGCTTCCTTCTGCAAGTGCAATGGAGCGTCGGGCGCGTGGATAAGGGGCCGGAAGGCTTCGCCCGCAGCCTTGGCGAGGCGCTGGATGCCATGGGTGTGCTGTTTTCCCAATGGGGCGCGCTGCGGCTGTACCGTCCGGCGGATGAGACGGTCTTTGCCTGGATGCAGAAGGTTCACCTCCCTCCCTTGGTGAGCGCGTTGGAAAAGGACGCGCCTGACGAGCTGGACGGCCTTTTACAGGATTTTTGCGCGCTGGCAAGGCGCAATGAGCCAACCCTCTTCGCGCTGCGCTATATGGCCAAGTCATTGGAGACCATGCTGCTGCTTCACCGCGCGCAATCAGGCCGGCCCCCGCAGCCGGGCGGGCGGCTGCAGCCCCTGTGGCATATGGAAACCATGGGCCGCGAGGAATGGCTTCTTGCTTTTTGTGATTCGATGCGGGCGCTGCGCGCCGATTCCGGCATCAAGGATGCCTGCCCTCCCCCCGTTCGCGCCGTGATGGACGCGGTGGGCAAATCATACGACAAGCCTCTCTCCATCGGCAGCATAGCGGCCGGCCTTCACATGAACCCAGCGTACCTGGGGCAATTGATCCTTCGCCATACAGGGCAGACCTTTCACATGCTTTTGCTGGATACGCGCATTTCAAACGCCTGCCGGCTCTTAAAGCAGACCTCCCACACCATTTATGAAATTGCCTTCATGGTAGGCTTCCGTGACGTAGATTACTTTTCCCGCCAGTTCAGGGCCCGCATGGCCATGAGCCCCAACGCCTACCGGGGCGCGGCAGGGGAAAAGGAGGATGCAGGCTGATGAAATTCCGCATCAACGACCTTCCTATCCGCAGCAAATTCATCCTGCAATTCCTGCTGGGGGTTTTGCTGCCCATTGCCGCGCTCTTGACCTACGTGCTTACCAATGTGACGACGGAGATCCGCAGGCGGGAATACCAAAATGCGGAGCAATCCCTGGACCGGGTATATACAACGCTGGAAACGCTCTTTTCCCAGGGGGTGCTCTTGAGCAACGCCGTATCCACGGATGAGCAATTGGCTTCCCTTTTGGGGCGGCGCTATCCATCCCCCCAGGACTACTATGCCTCGTACTATCTGGAGCTTCGCCCCATCATGAACCGCTACCTGTTTGCCTATGTACAGCAGGTGACCAACATTGAAATCTACACCGATAACCTGACCATGCTCAACGGCGGTTATTGCCCCAGGCTCACCCCGGAGGCCCGGGCGGAGGAATGGTATTCCGACCAGCTCTCCTCCGCGCCCAAGCTGAAAGCCTACGTCCGGCAGCAGCCGGCCCTGAGCACCCGGCTTCAACTGAGTATTTTGCGCAGGATGGACAGCACGGCCGGATATGCGCAGTTTTTAAAGCTGGATCTGAACATGGAACCCATCCACCGGGTGGTAGAGCAGGAAAATGATTATCTGGCGGTATACCTGATAGCACCCGACGGCTTTGCGGTCAGTTATCCCGGCAGCCTGACGGATATCATGGTGGCCAAGCGTGCCACCATCCCCCCCACCGCCGCGGACCTGAACCGTACCTTTGGCCCAAATACAGCCATGAGCGGCTGGAAGCTGTCGGCCTTTATCAACAAGGAGCCCATGGAAAGAAGCGTCCGTGACGCCATATGGGTAGGGCTGCTGCTGGGCGCGGTCTGCACGCTTTTTGCCGCCGGCCTTTCCTTTTTATTCGCCCGCTCCATCGCGCTCAGAAGCCAGCGGCTCCTCCGGCACATGGACAGCATTACCGCGGAGCATTTCTCCCCCATCAAAAAGGAGACGGGCAAGGATGAGATCGGCGAACTGATGGAGCATTTCAATACCATGGGTGAGCGGCTGAAGCAACTGATCAACGACATCTATGTATTGCAGCTTCATCAAAAAAGCCTGGAGCTGGAAAATGTCCGGGCGGAACTCAAATACCTCCAGGCGCAGATCGATCCGCATTTTCTGTTCAATACCCTCAACGCCATTTTGGTATTATGCGTGCGCAAGGGCTATACGGAGCTTGCCGAAATCATATCCCCCCTGTCCAAAATCATGCGGCGCATGGTGGCCACCTCAAGAGACATCCTCCCCCTGAAAGAAGAGCTGGAGTTTGTACGCATGGTGCTGAAAATAGAGCAGTTCCGCTTTGGCGAAAAGCTTCAATATGCTTTTGACATAAGCGGGGAGGCCATGGAAATGCCGGTGCCCGTGATGTGCGTGCAGGGGCTGGTGGAAAACGCCTGCAAGCACGGGATACAGCATATCATCGGCCAGGGGCTGGTCGCTGTCCGCGCCAGGGTGGAGGAAGGCATGCTCCTGATTGATGTCAGTGACAACGGCGTAGGCATCAACCCAAAGCGCCTTTACGACCTGCAAAAGCAAATTGCCGATCCGGAGGATATGAAGGGAAGCGTCGGCCTGCAAAACATCTACCGCCGGCTGAAGCTGCGCTATGGGG
>JAEWWY010000329.1 GCA_023458835.1 Bacillota bacterium | reverse complement strand
TAATCATACTCGTTGCTGACCTTGTGGGTGGAGATGCTGTGGGCCACTTGGGCACAGGCGTCGGTGTTCAGGGAGGGATCATCCGCCACCATGCGGCCAAATAGTGCTACGTCGATGCCGGGTGATTCTTTCAAAGCTTGCTGCACCTTTGCTTTGGTCTCCTTGGAAAGCTTTTTGTCCAGCGTATCGGGGTCGCTTAATGCAAGCTGTGCCAGCGCCTTGGCTTGGGCGTTGCTCATGAAGAAAAGGGCATCCGTTCCATCCTCAGCCGATTTGATTTTCAATCCGGCGGCGGCAAGAAGATCAATGGCGGCAGCTTCAGCATCGCCCGCATAATATTGCGCCTTCAGCTCACCGGCGATCATGCCCACGATCCTTTTTGTACGCAGGCCCAATTTGTCGGAAGGAAGCCGTTCCATGAACATCAACCGCATGGCGCGTTTCCAGCATTGGGAAGAGACTCTGGAGCGGGGAACGCCGCCGTAGATGGCGGTCTTGGGGCTGCCGGTATCGTCGCGGTTGACGCAGCTTGGCGGTACCGTTTGCAGGACATGCACATCCACGTAAAGCCGTTCATTCGTTTTCATGATGCTCATCCTTTCCTTCGACCACATTTCCCTGGCTTTTATTCTCCTGATTGGCGGTCCGGTAGAAATCGCGCCCCCAGCGCAATCGTACGGTATCCCTTGCTTCCGGAAACTGGAACCGATACAAGTCCTCTGTCAGAGCGGAGTAATCCAGAGGAATGCCTTTATCCTTTAAAAGCTGAATTATCCCTCGGAGGTGATGTGCAAATTCCTCCGGGGCTTGCGAAGTGGCCACGGCATCAAAGCGGCGCTTGATACGATCCTCCTCCTCGGGGCGTTCCACAAGCCGGTGAGTAGATATGCCTAAGGCCGCCCCCTCTTGATGCATGCAGCTTTTCCCCAAATCTTTGCCTTGCTGGTGCAGCGCGAACAGCGTCAGCGCCGTATGTACCGCCCATTCGCCTTTGGTAGGGCCGCCCGTTTTTCCCCCCAGAGATTCCGGCAGCCCGTCCAGAGTAAAGGGCCACAAGTCCGGCATGCTCCCCGGTGGTTTGCCAATGCCGCGTCTTAGCTTTGCCAGCATGGCCCTTGTGGCCGATTCATTTTTGCTATTCAGCAGCCATCCGATCTTGCGCCTGACGAAAGCACCTGCCTCTTTCGCCTCATTTACCCTTTCCCTTCCCTCCTTTCAAAATATCGCGGTTGGATGTGCAATAGAGAAAGCGGTTGTATGCTTCCGGCGCAGTATACCGCTGTGTCTTTTTGTTCTGCGTAATCTCACGTCCGATAAAGGCGTTGACGCCGGCTTGTGCTACCAGTTCCCGGCCCAGGCCCCGCACGATGCGCTGCGCCGAATTCCACCAATCATCGCTTGCCTCGCTTTTGCTTATCTCTTCCGTTTGTAGTCTGGGGTCGATCCTTTCCAGCCACTGGCGGAAGGGGATGTCCAGAAGGAAATAAGCCTGCGCCTTGGCGGCACTTTTTACGCCTTGACAGCTTTTTTCATCCGTACTTCCCGCGGCCCTGGCAATGTCCTGCGCAAGCCATCCCGCCTGGTTGACAAGAAGGCCGGCGGTTTCAATGGCATCCAGGATGCGGTTTGTCCAGCTATGGTTAAAATCGTTGAGAAGCTCTGCGTTGAAGGAAACCGAGTCGCTGAACACATCATCCACGTAAAAATCCTTGTCGCCGTATTGAACGGCGGCGATTTGGAAGCAGACAAGCGAACGCGGGATCATCTTTTTATAAGCAAGCGCCGCCAGCCAATTGACGATGCCGGGGCGCCGGTTCGCCTCCGTCTGCACCGCCAGCGCAGAAAAATCCCGCCATAGCTGACGGGCGGGATCATGCCGCCTGGGGTGGTATTCCGGCGTTTCGCCCGGCTTTTTTGCGGCGTTTCTCCAGACGGTCATCTGTTCATTCAGCGCGTTTTCCTTCGGGAAAAAGTCACCGCCCAGCAATCCATAGCCTGTGACCTTGCCCCCTTCGCGCCTAAGCAGCAGCCGCCGGGATTGCAAGGACAGCAATCCGGAAGGATTGTCGGGCATGGGGATGGGCGTCCGTTCTGATGTTCTGGCCGTTTCCGCCTCCCATGCGGGCTGTTCTTTTCTCCAAAGATCATTTTCGCCATCCTTCAAAAGGACAAGGTTAAGCAGTAATGTTTCATACAGGTTGCTGCCCGCGGCGATGACCAGGCCCAGCTTGCCCAGCCATCCCGCGCCGGGACTGGGAAGCTTGTCGGGAAGCCCGCGGGTGGATGCTTTGGCGGAGGTATCGTCAAACGCATTGATGTACAAAAGCCATCGGGCGGCTTCTCCATAGGCCAATCCGGTTTTGCCGCTTCCTGTGCGCTGAGGGAACAGACGGATTTTGTTGCTGCTCTCGGATAGCTCCCCATTGAGCTTGGCGGCGGTATATTCGGTGCCTTTATCAAGGATTGGTACCTGATAAAACGGACGTTCGGGATGGAAAAGATAGAAACGGTCCTTGTAATGTAGGAGATACCTTTCGATAATCTCCATAGGAAAGGCGCCGCGGTCCCACAATGCCTTCCAGCGGTCCAGCACATCCTCCGGCGAGGGCCGCCAATCGCCGTCTTCATACAAGGGCGCATACGTTCCGCTTAGGTCATACCTGCCGAATACCGCGTGCAAAACAGCCAGCAGTAGCCTAAGCAACGCCACATCCTGGGTGGGCAGCTCCCCGGCCAGCCGCACGAACTCCGGCGCACGCCGGAAGATATCAGGCAGGGAGACCTCCTCCACATCCCCGTTTGGCCGCATGGCTGGAATCCATGGTTCATGAAGCAGGTTAAATTCCTTTTCCGGCATCCTGACAATCCTCCTTTTCGCAGATCAATCCGTTATACCGGTTGTAGGTAAGAATGTGATCGCACAGCCGTGCCGTGCCGTTTTCATCAAGGATCAGGAACAGCTCCCCCTTGAGGCGGCGGGAGGCCTGCCACGCAAGCAATTCCCCGTTCATGCGCTCCAGTTCGCCGATGGTCCGGCTGATGATCCATGGTCCGCAAAGCGCCCGGGGCAGGCGAATGCTCTGGCAAGCCAGCAGCCGCGCGGTCTCGTCATCCGGTGTCTCATTTGCCGGAACCTGCCGCCCCTTTTCGATCCAGGGCAGAAAACACAGCCTGCCGCCGGCCTTTTTTTGAATTACCAGCACCTCGATGGACTCATCGGAATCCCGCACGGCGGCATCGCCATGCTTTTCCGAGGCGGGGACATCCGTATCCAGCCAGCCAGCCATATCCGCCTGGGGAGAGGGGAACGATACCCGGAAAGCGCCGGCCCGCTCCTCCTGATCCTTTATCTGCAGGCGGTGATCCTCCAAGGCCTTTTGATACCCTGGGGGTTCCAATGGGAGGGGAACGGCTTCGTTGTATGCATTCTGCGTAAGACTGGGAATATCTGCGGGCAGGGTGAGTGTTTGCGGCAGCAGGCTTTTGGTGCGCATCAGCAGGTAGGCACCGTAGACGGCCTCAGCCCCTTCCGGAAAGGCTTCCCCCTGCGCGCCTACCACCAGGCAAATTGCCCGGCGCAGCTTTTCCGGCCTTGCCCGGGCGTGGCGGTGCAGCCGCCCGATGCGCTGCAAAAGAAGGTCCATGGGGCAAAGATCGGTGACCAGAATATCAAAATCAATATCCAGGGACTGCTCGATCACCTGGGTGCCCACAACGATATGCGGCGATAAGCGCCATTCATCTCCACTGTGCTTGCCAATGCTGTTGAGCAGTTGCTCCTCCATTGCGGTCCGGTCCGGCGCAACAAACCTGGCATGCAGAAGCATCACCGCTTCTGGGCCAAAGACGCCGCGCAATGCTTCGGCCATTTTCTGCGCCCGATCCACCGTATTGACCACCACCCCGGCGCAGCCGCCGCCGGAAAGGAGCTCCTGAAGCCTGCATATAAGCGCGTCCTCCGGGAGGCATTCTATGGAGACCTGCCGCGGAGGGCCGCCATCTGCCACGATCTGCTGCTTGACCTCACCGCCATCCGAATAGGTGATGGCCGGGTAGCCACGGTTTTCAATCCAGGCTGGAAGCTGGGCCGGAGCACAGTTGCCTTCGCCCAGGGGATCGGCAAGGCGACAGGGCGTAAGCTTCTTGTTCAGATAAGCTTCCATCAGCATCAAGCGCTTTTGGGCGGGCAGCGTGGCCGACAGTACAATCACCGGCACGCGATAAGCCCCCAGCCAGCGCAGTGCCATTTCCAGGTACCTGCTCATGTACGCATCATAGGCATGGCACTCGTCGATGATCACCACCTTGCCGGCTAGGCCCAAATGTCGAAGCATCACGTGCTTTTGCCGCAAGGCCGCCAGCAGCAATTGGTCGATGGTACCTACTACGAAATCGGCCAGAAGGGACTTTTTATTCCCTTCGAACCATTGGGAGGCTGCCGCACCCTCCCGTTCCTCCCCGTCAATGCCGACATTTATGCCACCCTCAAAAAGGCGCTGAAAACGCTCGTTGAACTGCGCTTTGCCGTGGGCGAGCTTGATTGAATACCGGCCCTCTGCTCCAAGGCTTTCAGTCCAATCCAGGAGCCGCGAAAAGATGGCGTTGGAGGTGGCCTGGGTCGGCAGGGCGAAAAATATGCCAGAACGTTTGGCGGTAAAAGCGAAGATTTCCGCCGCGGCAAGGGCTGCCTCTGTCTTGCCCATACCCATGGGTGCCTCCAGAATGAGGATGCCGGGACGGCGGATGTTCTGGACAGCATCAAGCATAGCGCTCTGCATGGCGTTGGGCCTGCTAAATCCAAACCGTTCAACATATAAATCGGCGTTTATATCGATATCGAATGGCGGCCAGGCGGGCGGAGGAAGGTTCAGCCTTGCCCATGCGTCTTTGGCGCGCCTCCCGGCAACGGAAAAATCGACGGCATCCTCCGGGCGGTAATAAGGAAAATACTCCTCGTTGCTGGCAATCCAATCCGCCATCACCACAAGGCCGCTGAAAAGCACTTGCGCCGGCATAGCCGGCACAGGCAGCTCGTGAAGGCCGGAAAAGCCGGCCAGGCCAAGCGCGAAGGCGATCAATTCCCGCTGAACTGCCGTCCACGGCTCACGGCCCGCCTTTTCCAGATGGTAGTTTTCTTCATACGCCTCAATGGTCCAATCCATCACCATGGTTTTCTCCGGCGGCTTTCCGTGGTGTGATCCCAGGATAACCGCCACATTCCTGTGGCAGCCTTCCCGTTCCAGCAAATGTTGCGTGGCCAGGGCATGGGGCGTCCGTCCGGAGGCTGTGAAGGAATGAAAGGGCTTCATGGGCAGGCCGGCGGCGGCAAGCTTTTCCAAAAGGCATTCATCCAGGTCGCCGGGCTGAAAGCCGGTATTTTTCGCCTGAAAAACAGGCGTCGCTTTTCCAATGTCATGGGCGGCCATTAAAAAGACAAACAGGGCCTCCGCCTTCTCAGGTTCGGAAAGCCCTGTTTCAATAACTTTGCGCACCCCTGGGGAGAGCCAGCTATTCCACAATTTTTTTGAGACAGCCGCGGAGTCCGCCAAATGCAATACCAGCGGCAGCCAAAGCATTTCGCCCGTATGTGATTTCTTCGCCCATAAATTTTGTGCAGCCAATGACAATCTTTTCATTTGTGCGGCCTCCGGAGGTGCCAAATAACGGGAAATATATCAGAATAATAAACACACTCTCAATATTTGTAATTATATGACCGTTTATCTATTATGTCAACCGCATCGTATCTAGGGATCAGTGCGGCATTTAGCATTCAGGGAAGGCGGTTGACGCTGCCGTTTCCTCGGTATCCGTATCATGGGAGCGGTTCTCGCGTCACGCAGTCTTCGTATTAACAGGGCCGTTCCCTTGTCGCTTGCGGGCAGATTATTCCTTCCGGATATCATCAATCCGTTCCAGCAATACAGCTATTTGCTTAAGGCTTTTATGTATGATCCGCCTCTTTCATCCAATGACGGATCTCTTCTAAAAACGCCTGCCCGTATCGTGCGGCCTTGACCTCTCCGACGCCGGTCACTTGCAGAAGCTCTGTTATGCTTCGGGGCTGCTTGGCGGCCATATCCACAAGAGTGGCATTGGAAAAGACGATATAAGCCGGTACATTTTCCTCCTGCGCCAGCTTGATGCGCAATGCTTTCAGCATAGCAAACAGGCCTTCATCCGTCTGCCCCGGCATGGCTTTGCCTCCTGTTCGGGCAGGCGGAATTTTCTCGGCGTGGCTTTGCTTCCGCCATGCGTACAGAACCGCTTCTCCGTGGAACAGTACCTGCTTTGCCCGCTCGGTCATGCGCAGCACCGGGTATTCATCGCCTGTCAGGGTCAGATAGCCCTCGCGTATGAGAAAGTCAACATAGTCTCTGATTTGGGTGCGATCCATATCACGCATGATGCCATAGGTGGGCAACCTGTCAAGTCCCAGTTGAATGACCCGTTGCTCTTTGCTGCCGTGCAGCATACGGACAATCAATGTCAGGCCAAGACCGGATGTGTACTTTTTCTCTATGCGGGCAACAGAAGAGAGTATTTTTTGCGCCTCGACGGTAATGTCCCGCTGTACCATTTCTCTGAGGCAGTTGCCACAATTGCCACAATGGGGCGGAGCGTTCTCTCCAAAGTAATGGAGAATATGGGCCCGCAGACAGCCGGTGGTTTTGCAGTAAGCCACCATCTGATCCAATCGCTGCAGCTCTCTTGTTCGGACGAGCTCCTGTTCTTCTTTGGAAAGCTCCTCATTTCCCTCAATGTTGTTGATCAGAAACTTAGCCGTTTGTATATCGCCGGCCAAAAAGAGCAGCACACACTGGGCCTTTTCTCCATCCCGCCCGGCGCGACCCGCCTCCTGATAGTAGCTCTCAATATTTTTCGGCATATTATAGTGCACCACAAAGCTGACATTGGATTTGTCAATCCCCATACCAAAGGCATTTGTGGCAACCATAACCCTCGACCTGTCATAAACAAAGTCCTCTTGATTTTCTTTCCGCTCCCCATCCTCCAGCCCGGCATGGTACCGCGTGGCAGTAACGCCGCTTTGCCGCAGATTGTTGCAAACCGATTCCACCGCTTTCCGGGTGGCACAGTAGACGATGCCGCTTTGACTCGATCGTCCGGCGAGAAAGGCTTGTAAATAGGCATCTTTGCTTTTGGAGCTCACCACCTCAAAATAGAGATTGGACCTGTCAAATCCAGTAGTGATATGTAGAGGGTTCTGCAGCAGAAGGAGCTTTTCAATATCGGCCTTTACCACCGCGGTAGCAGTGGCAGTGAAGGCGCCAATCATCGGACGCTTGGCAAGAGAACCCGCAAACTCCGCAATTTTCAAATAGCTTGGGCGAAAATCCTGGCCCCACTGGGAAACACAATGGGCCTCATCCACCGCCAGAAGCGATATTCCCGTCTTCCCGACAAACTGAAGAAAATCCGGGGCAGACAGC
>JAEWWY010000328.1 GCA_023458835.1 Bacillota bacterium | reverse complement strand
CATCGTAATAGGCCTGCTTGGGGTAGCCCGCGTATTCCGTAAGGGAAGTGCAGGACGCGTTGGGATACGGCTCGTTGAACTGCCAGATGATGCTGCCGCAGTTTTGGAACTTCCGGCGGCGGTTGGCTTGCACGATGTAGCGTATGGCCTCCGCCTGCATCAATTGGCTGGCCCTTGACCACCCATGCATGTGGGGCAGGTCCCCGAACAGGGGCTGGTCCCGGTAAAGAAGCGTATCCCACCATTCGCCGTGGTGCCGCCAGGCAAGATTGTCCCGCATGGAAATGATTTTGAGGTTTTCCGGGGAAAGAAACGTGCGCAGGGAACGCAGAGAGCTTAGGCCGTCCGCCCCGAACTCGCTTTGCAGCATGCTGTCGGATTGGTTGTATTTTTCATAGTGCGCCTTGATGCCCTCATACTGCCAGTTGCCGTGCACATCGTGATGCTCGCCCGATCCGCCCTCCGCCAAACCGAAGGTGGGGCCGGATGGCGAGGAGGGCAGGAAAAGCCGGCCCGGGTCCAGCTCTGCGCACAGCATTTTCAACCGGTGGATGTTTGTGTCGTTCTCGTCCACCGGGCGGCCGCTGCAGCCCATCAGCTCGTTGCCGCCGGACCAGAAGGCAAGGCTCACATGATTCCGCTTTTCCAAAACGGCGCTGCGGGCATTTCTCAAAAGCAGGGCAAGGAAGCTTTCCTCCCGGCAGGGCACGTTGTCAATGCCGGAGGAGGATTGTATGAATTCCTGCCAGACAAGAATGCCGCATTCGTCGGCCAGGCGGTAGAAGGCCTCCGTTTCGATGATGCCGCCGCCCCACACCCGGACCAGGTTCACATGCATGTGCCTGAGCATGGAAAAGAGCCGCTCATAGCGCCCGGCGGATACATCGCCGTAGCACATGTCCAGCGGCGTCAGGTTGACACCCTTGATATACATGTCAAAGCCGTTGATGACGGGAACATACGGCAGCGCATCATGGCCAGCCCCGTCGCAGCGGCGAAAGGACAGGCTTCTTATGCCTGCCCGGCATTCCCAGGTGTCACTGATTTCTTCCTTATATAAAAGGGACAGCTTCACATCATACAGCGGCTGATTGCCAAGGCCGTTGGGCCACCAGATTTTGGGATCACTAAGGACAAGGTCTTCCCGGAATACAGGGTCCACAGCACTGCCTGCTTGGAGTGCTTTTGAAAGCATGGGTTCGCCCTGAAAAAAGACTTCCGCCAGGATCGTATCGGCAAGCCCGGCGGCCTCCGCCTGGATTTTCAGGATGCCCTTGCCATCCGTGGCGCCGCTGGTGATCGACACGGCGGCAAAGCGGGCGGAGCCGCTGCCGTGCAGGTATACATCCTGCCAGATGCCGGTGTTCACCAGCCGCGTGCAAAAATCCCATTTGTAGTTGAAGCGCGCCTTTTGCGTAAAGGTTTTGCTGGTATAGCCAATCTGCCCCTGCTCCCGGGGCGGGCACTCGAACAGGACCAGCAGGCGGTTCTCCTCATGAAAACGGGCGATGCGGCTGACATCAAACACGGCGGGCTCATAGATGCCGGCATGCTCCCCGAGGCGGATGCCGTTCAAGAAGATGTGCGCGTGGTCATCCAGCCCCTTGAAAACCAAATGCAGGCGGCGCCCTTCCATAAAGCCCGGCGGGGTGAAGGCGGTGCGGTAGCACCACCAGCGGTGCTCCACCCATTCGCACAGGAGGCTGTTACGCTCAAAGTAGGGATCCGGAATGATCCCCGCCTTTTCAAGGGCCCGGTGCACGCCGCCGGGCACTTGAGCCGGAACCCAGGGCGTGACGCCACGGCGGGCCACCGTGCTTTCCACGCTGGTGGTCCACAGGGGCTCGCCGGGCCAGAAGCCTTTCAGCTCCCAGGGGGTATCGGACAGGGAAAACCGCATGGGCGCTTTCTCCTTTCAGGCAGGCGGCCTCATTCATTGCCCGGTTCCGGCCATGCCCTTGGCGCCTTGTAGCCGGAACGCAGAAGGAAATCTTCCACCGTGCCTTCATCCAGGATGTCCAGCGCCATGCCGGCGCCGCGGGCCAGAAGCAGCAGGCGGCAGGTGCTTTCCAGTATCTCCAGCGCCATGGCGGCCTCTGACAAACTGGTGTCATACGTGAGCACGCCGTGGTTGTCAAGCAGCATCACGTTGTGCGCCGGCGCTTTTTGCAAAACCGCCTCCGCCAATTGCGGGCTGCCGGGATGGCAATAGGGAATACGGCATACGCGCTGCAAATAGTACATATTTTCCACGAACAGGTTGTTTGGGACAGGCTCGCCGCTCATGGAAAACAGCGTGGCGTGAAGGGGGGAGGCGTGCACAACCGCCCCGGCCCAGGGGGAGGCGCGGTACACGGCCAAATGGACAGGAAGCTCCTTGGAGGGTTTCCCGCCCCGGTGTTTTTGGGTGGAGATTTCCCACAGGGTGAAGCTGTCCTCTGTGAGGCTGTCAAACCTGCTTCCGCTGGAGGTGATAAGAACTTGATCCTCGTTCAGCCTGATACTGATGTTGCCGGCATTGCCCCAGGTAAGTCCCTTGTCCATGATCCGGCGGCCCATGTCCATCAGGGCCCTGATAGCCTGTTCCTTTTCCATGGCGGTTTCTCCCTATTCCTGTATGGTGGCGTAGTAATCAAGCAGCGCCTGCTGCAAGGGCAGATAGCTTTTGCGGTAGATGCTTTCGTAGCCTTGGGCATGCTCCGGCCGGGGCGAAAAGGCTGCTTTCACCGGCGGCTCCGGCAGCAAAATGCCCGCGTTGCGAAAAGTGAGCGCTGCCGCGCCGTACAGCGTGCCTTCCTCCGCGTTAAGAACGCGGAGGGGCAGACGCAGAATATCGGCCATTGTCTGCATAAGCCTTGTATGCCCGGCCAGCCCGCCGCAAACGGTCATTCCCATGATATCCTCAAGCCCGAAGGATTCCAGAATCAGTTTGGATTCAAAGGCGATGCCCTCGTATACGGCCAGAAGGAACTGACCCCGTGTGGTGCCGGGAGAAAGGTTCAGGAAGCCGCCCCTCGCCTGCCGGTTTAAATGGGGCGCGCCGCTGCCGGCAAGATAAGGGAAGTAGACAAGGCCGCTGGGGCCATCCGGCATTTCCGCAGCTTCCCGCATCAGGGAATCATACCCGGCCTCGTTGTACAAAAGCCGGTTGACCAGCGTTACGGAGCCTCCGGCAGACTGGATGGAGCCCAGCACCGCCAGCCTGCCGCCAAAGGCCGGGCCGAAGGACAGCCCTGTGGCGGTATCCGTTTCAGTAAGGCCAGCGGTGCTTTTCACAGCCAGCAGCACCTGCGCCGTGCCCATGGAGCAAAACAGCCTGCCCGGTGTAAGCGCCCGGGCACCAAAGGCGGCGCACAGATGGTCATGGCCGCAGATGCAGACCCTGGCATCCGGAGGGATACCAAATTCCGCGGCCCATTCCTTTTTCAAGGCACCTATGGGCGCGCCGGAAGGAACGACGGGGGGAAAGATGGTTTCCGGCAGATCCAGGCGGTGAAGAAAGTCAAGGTCCCAGGCTTTTTTGATAATATCGTAGGCCCAGGGGCGGGCCGCCAGGGTGGGCTCTGTGGCGGCTGCACCTGTCAGC
>JAEWWY010000327.1 GCA_023458835.1 Bacillota bacterium | reverse complement strand
CGCCCGCTGGGCTACAGCATGGTGAACAATATGGATATGGTGGTCCTGGACCGCAACCGCATAGAAAGGGCGCAGGCCGGTCAAGTATTTGCAAGCGATGTATACACGTCCCATTTCTCCTGTCGGGAGGCATCAAGCCCCATCCTCTACTGGTCCTTTACAGGTATCGACAGCCAAGGCCGCTTTCTTGAGTCTATGGCGAAAGGGCGGCAAAGCATCGCCTTTACGCCCTATTGCGTGGAAAGGCAATCCCCCATCTCCTTTGAAGTTCCCCTGCATGTAAAGGGGGGATATCTGTTTGCCTGGGTGGAGGACGCAGGGAAGGTGCTCTGCGAAAACTATATCGGGCTGGAAGTATCCGGTACGATCCCCATCCATCCGGAAAATGTGCTCTGTGCATTTACGCCTGCCATGTATGCCAGCAAGAAATTCAGCGGCTTTTCGGAAGCGTATGTGCAGGGGGACCGCTCCCTTCTGTGGGGCTGCCATAGCGGCGAAGTGGAATACAGCGTCACCCTTTCCGGCGGCGCCCGGCCCGCGCAGCTTATTTTTGAGGCAGGCTCCCGCGAAGGGGTCAATGCCGTCAAGGTTACGGATGAGCTTCGCCATGGGGCGGTGATCGGCGTCTTCCTGGATGGTCATCTTCTGGGGCAGGTTACCCCGGCAGACGATCCTTCGGATGAGCGGGCCCTGTTCACCAATTCAGCCCTGGGCGGCGAACCCTTCAATTATATGGAGCTGGGCCGCTTCGGCTATGGGGAGCGGTTTGCCCTGGATATCCCGTCCGGCCTGCTGACCGCCGGGACCCACACCATCCTTTTCCGCTGCCTGAGCGGCGGCATGACGCTCTATGGCAACCGCATGGGCCGCTTCGGGTTCAATCCCTCCATCATCGTCAGGGATTGAAGCCCATCACCAAATGCCGCACATCCTCGGGCTGCACAGGGTTGATCATCACACGGACCAGCCTGGCGGGCACCTGGATGTGCTGCAGGGTGAAATTTCCCTCGATTTGGTCAAACAGCAAATTCATGGCCACGTCATTCATGGTCTTGAAATCCTGCAGTATGAAATGCACGCCGGGCAGGTGCGGGTTGTCAAAGCTGACCAGCTCAAAATCCTTGCCGGGGGTATAGCCAAGCTGCTTCACGGCATAGTAGGCCACCTGGGCGATTTCCGCGTTGGCGGCAAGCAGGCCACGAAGGAAGTCATACCGGCGCAGGTGTTTCAGGATGGCGGTCATGATATGCTCCACACGCTTGCGGTTGCTGGTATTCAAAAGCGCCTGGTCGTCGATGATGCACTGATTGGCCTGGCTGAAAGGATAGCCGTTGTCATCAAACGCCTGGCGAAAGCCGTCCAGCCTGTCGGAAACCGCCGTATTGGACAGCGGGAAATGCACGATGGCCACATCGCCCTTCATAACGCCGAACATGTAGCCGGCCGCCTCCACGGCGCCGGCCCTGTTGTCGGCGGTCACATAGGACGTGGGCACATCCGTCAGATACCTGTCCATAAACACGAAGGGGTATTTGTGGGCGATCAACTGGCGCACCGCCGCGTTGTTGTTTTCCGAAACCACCGGAAAAAGGATCAGGCCTTCGATGCCGCACTGGATCAGATCCCTCAATATGCTGATCTCCACCTCGGGAGATTCATAAGAACAGCCGATCAGAAGGCGGCTGTTCTTATGGCGGCAATACTGGGTCATGTGCAGAAGATACACCTGTTCCACCCTGGTGGACATGGTGGGGAATACCGCGCCGATGGTGTGGCTGGGCAGGCCGCCGTTCTCCCCCGGCACGGTAAAGGGGCTGGAGGCCACAAAGGAGCCCTTTCCCTTCACGCGGTAAATAATGCCCTCATCCACCAGGCCGTTCAGGGCATTTTTCGCCGTAATGCTGCTGACAAAATACTGCTGGGTCAGCTCCGATTCGGAAGGGATCCGGTCGCCCTCCCGAAGCTGCCCCGCCGAAATCTGCTGCTTGATATCGTCCTGGATCTTTTTGTACAGCGGCAATTGTGTCATGAAAGCTTCCCCCGGCCTCATGGAGTATTTGCACAGATCATTGTATATTGTTTTCGTGCAAATGTATAGGGGTATCCGGTTTAATAAACCAGCAACTCCTCCCTTTCCCGGAAATATGCCGCGCTGCCCTGTACCAGCCGGTCCAAAATGGCCGGGTCCGTCCGGGCATTCTGGGCGGGATAGGGGTCTCCGCCGGGACCCAGGGGTTCGGGGGTCACAAAGCAGTCTTCATTGTTGTAGCCGATCAGATACAGGGCCATAAGAATGGTATCCAGGTCCATCATGCCCTCGCCCAACCCCTGACGGTTGGTATCTGCCATATGCAGATTGGCAAGCATGGGGCCGGCTTCCCATAAAGCCATGGCGATATGGGATTCCTCCGCCAGCATGTGGTAGACATCCCCGTTGATGTGTTGAACGCCGGGATGGTCAAGGCGGGCAATGTATTCCTTTGCCTGATTGAAGGTGTGCACGATACTGGTTTCCGCACTGCGGATAGGCTCGATGGCGGCACGGATATGGTATTCGCTGAAGCAGTCCGCCACTCTTGACAGGCTGTCCAGGCTCCTGTCCAGCTCGCTGTCATCATACTTTTGCGGCCGCCCCACCGCAGCCGGACAGACCAGCAGGTATTTTCCGCCCATTTCGGCAGTAAAGTCCAGCTCCCGGCGGATGTAATCAATGGCGGCCTGCCGCCTTATATGATGGATGGAGGACAGATCATTGTCCGCGGAAAACATGCCGCATACCCCTGCGGTACAGATGCCGTGATCTTCCAGGATACGTTTTGTTTCCCCGGGGCGGTAGCCAAGATCGGGCCCGTAATGGTTGCCGTGCAGCTCGATAAAGCGGATGCCGGCATTTTGGAGCCGCTTGCAGGAGGTTTCCAGGCTTTCCAGCCCAAACCCCCAGTTGCTCCAGGAAAATTGCAGCCGCCTCTTCAGCCGTTCCGGGTGCTCCGCCTTGAATTGCCTGAATGCCTCCCGGATCAGCCCGTTCTTTTCCTCATACCGCTGCAGTTGCATATGCATGGCGCCTCCTTGTGCAAATGGGCGTGTCGCAAAACGATATTACGAAATCGAGGAGCGACACGCCCTTCAACCCCCATTTTATTTACAACACTCTGAATACCATCAGCCTTCTGGCCTTGACCCGGGAAGAAAAGGATATCAGCGATATGGTTCATTCCCTGGCGTTCATGATGCGCTACTCCATCAAAACACCCCAGGGGCTGGTGCCCTTTGCGCAGGACATGCAGTATATCGATGCCTATATATCCCTGATGCAGCTCCGTTTTGAGGAAAAGTTCCTCTTTGACTGGGATGTGGATGAGGCCATACAGACATGCGAAGTGCCCAAATTTCTATTGCAGCCGTTTATTGAAAATGCAATCCTGCACGGATTTGCCCTTCAGGAAAAAAGGTACCGCCTGGCCATACGGGGATGGTTTGAAGGGGACGACATCGCTTTTGAAATCGATGATGACGGCTGCGGCATGACTCCTGAGGAGGTGGAGAAGATCTGGGGCAAGGAATCCTCCTCCCTGGGCATAAAAAATACCAACGAGCGCATCAAAATGTACTATGGGGAAGAATATGGCGTACTTATCCATTCTGCCCCCGGCCAAGGCACCAGGGTTCACCTTGGGATCGGCCGGAAGGTCCGGAACATGACCCTGCTTCAGCAAACCGGGCTGCCCGGTACACAGGGCTGAGCATGGCGGCTTGCGGCATTCCCGCGGGTATGGACGCCGGCAGGCCTTTTCATTCCCGGACAGGTGCCCTCTGGCGAAGGTGCTGGGCGGACATGGCCAGGAACTCCCGGTTGGTGGGCTTGCCCCGGTCGGGGTCGATGGACAGGCCGAACAGCCTTTCCAGCGCCGACATATCCCCCCGGCTCCAGGTGGCCTCAATGGCGTGGCGGATGCACCGTTCCACCGCCACCGGGCTGGTATCATATCTTGCGGCGATGGCCGGGTAAAGCCTTAAGGTAAGCGCGTCAATCAGGTTTGGGGAAGGGATGACAAGATCCAGCAGGCCGGTCAAATACGTCCGGCCTTTCAAATTTTCCGGCATTCCCAATGCTTGGAAATGCTCCTGGATGCGGCCGTTCCGGATGGAGGATGACAGCTTGGCCAGCGCGCCCTGAAGCTTGTCCTCCGCGCGGCGTATGGCCCGTAAAAGATCCTCAAAACCGCAGGAGGCTGGCAGCCATTCATCCACGCCCAGGACCTGGGCTGATTCCTGGCCGGGGGAAAAAAGCAGGACTACCCTGGGCGGGCAGGGCAAAAGCGCATCCCTGAGGGCGCCGAGTACAGCGGAGCCATCCAGCAGCGGCAGCACCTGATCCAGCACGAGCACATCCGGGACAAGCGATTCGATTTCCAAAAAAGCGCTTCTTCCGTCATCCGCGCAGGAAACGGAACAGTCGCTGCGCTCGCTTTCCAGCAGCAGCCGGAAATCCTCCCTCCGCGCGCCTTTGCGCATGGCCAGAAGCACCCGCATAAAAAGCCCCCTTCCGGACGATTCTTTCGCCGGAAGGGGGCAGTTTTCCTGCCACGGGAAGGGGGACCCTTTTTGAGGGAAAGCTATACGTCCTCGGCCTGCTTGAGCATCCACTCAATGTACAGGCCGTAGCCCTGGGTGGGGTCATTGACATACACGTGGGTCACTGCCCCGATGATATGGCCGTTCTGAATGATGGGGCTGCCGCTCATGCCTTGAACGATGCCGCCGGTCTTGTCAAGCAGCCGGGGATCGGTAACCTTGATGACCATGGATTTGGGCGCGGGAGACGTCTGCCGGTTGGCCTGGAGGATCTCCACATCATATTCCTTCATGCCCTCGCCATCCACGCTGGACAAAATGGTGGCGGGGCCCGTGCGGACCGTGCCCATCAGGCCGATGGGCAGCCCGCCGGGGTACAGCTTGTTTTCGGGAGCCTTATCCAGCTTGCCGTAAATGCCATAGCCGGTGTTTTTGAGAATGTTCCCCAGGGTATTGTTCTCCCGCAGGAAGGAGCCCTTCAATTCGCCCGGCGTACCCTTTTTGCCCTTTTGCACATCCACCACATCGGCGTGCATCACCTGGCCCCGGCGCACGGAAAGGGGCTGGCCGGTATCCGCGTCGGTAATGGCGTGACCCAGCGCCCCGTAAGCCCCGGTTTTCGGGTCATAAAACGACAGCGTGCCCACCCCGGCGGTACTGTCCCGCACCCAGATGCCCAGGCGGTAGCTGCCGCTGGCCTGGTCGCGCTTGGGGATCAATGAAACCTCCATGGGCCTGTTATCCCGCATCACCTGCAACTGGACCGGCTTGCCCCCGCCCTGGGCCACCAGTTGGCTTAAATGGGTAGCGCTTTCAATGGGCTTCCCGCCCAACTGCACCAACACGTCGCCGGGCCGTATGCCGGCCAGGCGTGCCGGGCTGGCGCCGCCCTCCCCGCCCAGGTCGCTGGTGCCCACCACCAGAACGCCCTGGGTTGTAATGGCAACGCCCACCGCCTCGCCGCCGGGAATGAGGATGCGCTCCGGCTCTACGGACACTTCCACCTTTTTGAGGGGAAGGATGCCAAGCAAATCCAGGGAAAGCACGGCGCTGCCCGTTTGATTCCCGGTCAATTGCACGCTGCTGGCCGCCCGGCCGTTCAGCGTCTCATCCGTGGAGGAGAGCACGGATACGTCCCCCTCCTCCACACGGATAGAAAAGGGCAATCCCAACGACAATATCTGGCGGTGGCCCGCGGTGACGGATAAGTGATCAGGCAGGTTCTTCAGCGCCTGCGCCTGCGGGGTAAAATACCCGATGACAAGAAACAAGGAAAGCAAAATGCCGATGACGTGCCGTGCCCGGGAATGCTTTTGCCTGAAGCGATACGTGCGCATGATGACGCCCCTTCTTTGCGTTGTTCAGCCATAACATGGGCCCGGGGCGTGCAAAATATGCTGGGAAGGACAGACAAGGCATGCGCTTGGCGCCTTTACAAAACATGTCCCTTCCTGTAAAATGGCAGAAGAAAATGCAAAGATTGCGGGGAAATAAAGCATGTTGTTGGGCGCTTTGGAGGCTGGCGGCACCAAAATGGTACTGGCCGTGGGCGATGGTCTGGGCACTATTGCGGACAAAACCAGTATTCCCACCACTGAACCGGATGAAACCATGGCGGGGATCATCGCCTATTTTCAAAAACATGACATTCAGGCGCTCGGCGTGGGCTGCTTTGGGCCGCTGGACCTGAAGGAATCTTCTCCCACCTACGGCTATATCACTTCCACGCCCAAATTGAAATGGAGAAACTTCCCAATTGTCAAGACGCTGACGCAAGCGCTTCACGTGCCGGTGATGCTGGACACGGACGTGAACGGCGCGGCTTTGGCGGAGAGCACCCTGGGCGCGGCCCGGGGGCTTTCAAGCTGCCTGTATGTGACGGTAGGCACGGGCATTGGCGGCGGGCTGGTCATAGAGGGAAATCTTGTACACGGCCTGTTGCACCCGGAGCTTGGCCACATGCTGCTTCGGCCCTTGGCGGAGGACCCGACGCCGGAAGGCTTCTGCCCGTACCATGAAGGCTGCCTGGAGGGCATGGCCTGCGGCCCGGCCATAGAGAAGCGCTGGGGCGCATCCGCCAGGGAGCTCCACCCGGACCATCCCGCCTGGAGGCTGGAGGCCGCCTACCTGGCACAGATGTGCGCCAACGCCATCGTATCCTTTTCGCCGGAAAAGATCATCCTGGGCGGCGGCGTGATGCAGCAAAAGCATCTGTTCCCCCTGATCCGCAAGGAAACGCTGCGGCTGCTGGGCGGATATGTGCAGCATCCCGCGGTATTAAATGGCATGGAGGACTATATTGTGCCGCCGGGGCTTCAAACCGAAAGCGGCATTGCGGGCGCGTTCCTGCTGGCCAAGCGGGCGCTTGAAAAAAGGAGCAGCGTATGAACATTCTGGTCATGGACGGCCAGGGGGGAGGCATCGGGCGGGCGCTGGTGGAGGGCCTCAGGCAGGCGCTGCCGGAGGCGGATATCACAGCCGTGGGCACCAATGCCGTGGCGACCGGCGCGATGCTCAGGGCCGGGGCCAACCAGGCCGCCACCGGGGAAAACGCGGCGGTATACAATATGAGATACGCCGATGTGATCTTGGGCCCCATCGGCATCCTGGTGGCCAACGGCCTTCTGGGGGAGGTCACGCCCCGGATGGCCGCCGCGCTGGGAGAATGTGAGGCGCTGAAAATCCTGATCCCGGTACACAAATGCCATGTGGAGATCGCCGGCTTGCCGGATTTTCCGGTGGGCCAATTGATCGCTTCAGCGGTGGAAAAGGTGCAAAGGCTGGAAATGAGGGTATAGCTTTCTTATGGGAACCTGCAAAGGCGAAGGGAGGGCAGAGGTATGCAAAGCGATGCCGGGACACCGCAGGAATATATGGCGCAATTGCCGCCGGACAGGCGGGAAATCATGCAAAATATGCGGGCCGCGGTGCTTGAAAACCTTCCCCAGGGCCTTGCGGAGATCATGCTTTATGGCATGATCTGCTATGTGGTCCCCCATAGCATATATCCCAAGGGATACCATGTGGACCCGAAGCTGCCGCTCACCATGATGGCCATCGCGTCCCAGAAGAATCATATCGCCCTGTATCATATGGCGATATACACCTTTCCAAAGGTGCACGAATGGTTTATGGCCGCCTATGAAAAGGCGGCCGGGAAAAAGCCGGATATAGGCAAAAGCTGCATCCGCTTCAGGCCCACGGCCCATATCCCCTACGGCCTGTTGGGCGAATTGTGCGGCAAGGTCACCGTGGAAGAGTACCTGCACGCCTATGAGCGGGAGCGGGCGAAATGAACACAAGGAGATCCGGTTAAGGAGCGGCGGATACATATGGGAGCGGACCCGGCGGGCTTCCGGCTTACAGAAGCCGTGAAATACGGGCGGCTGCGGTCCATCCGCCTGCCAAGTGGATGGCGCCAGGCTTAAGCGGGCGGTTGATCATCGCCCTGCGACGTAAATTGTCTGATGACTTTACCGCCGGTTCATGTATGCTCCGGCAGGGAAGCCAATAAACAAACTACGGCGCAGGGGTGGTGATCAACCGCCCGCGCTGCATCGCCTGGCATGCACGCCTCTTTTTTCAGGGCGGCCCGAACAAAAAAGCATAGCAACCCGTGAGGCTGGACCCACTATGCTTTGGGCATTTTCGTGAATGAAACACCCCCTGTACGGCAAGCCATACAGAGGGTGCGGGTGGGCTCGGCCCAAGGGCTTTGCCTTATTGAACGCCGGAAATGACCAGGAAACGCCGTGCAGGATTATTGGGGCTGATCAGGCGAACACCCTTGCCGATGGTATCCGCGGGACCTATGTTGCTGCTTTCCTCAGACATCCCGACACCAGCTCTCACAAGCCGGGGTTTTTTCCAAGGGTTAAACTGGCGGCGGGCGCATTCATCGCGGCCTGTAGGTCGACGGACTGAGAAAGCTTTTCCAGCGCCCCTGTCTGGTTGCTGGTAGATTTGCTTGCCTTCTGCGTTTTCGCAGAGGAGGCAGGCGCAGAAGCCGCTTCACTGCCTTCGGATTCTTGCGAAGCGCTGGCGGTGCTCTTGGTGGACGTCTTTTTCGTGGCCTTCACGTCATTGGCGAATACCTGCACCCAATAGGTGACGCCGTCGATAACGACGGAGGCAACGCCCATTTTGGTGAACTTCTTGTTCAGAATGTTTGCCTTATGGCCATCGGAGTCCATCCAGTCTTCCACGACCTTGTCGGCGGAGTACTGCCCCTTGGCCAGGTTTTCACCGCGGTAGGAGGCAGAGACGCCTGCATCGGAGAAAGCGGTTTTCCATTCCTCGCCGTTGGGGCGGGTATGGCTCCATTTTTCGGCGATCTCGGCGGCACGCAGTTCGGCAACACGGTTGAGGTCTTCGTTTATTTTAACGTTCTTCAAACCGGCGGCCTTGCGCTCTTGATTGACCAGGTCAAGGACATCGGAGGATTTGTCGGCCAAAGCACCTGCGAAGGTGGTAAAAAGAACAACCAGAACAAGAACCAATGCGGCTAATGCTTTTGCGGAACGGAACATGAAAATTCTCCCTTCGGAAACTGGCTGTCATGCGGCTTGCGCCGTTTAGACCCTTTAGCTTTGCGTCACGGGCTTTCACCCGTTTTGCCTTTTTCGGAAACTGGCTGCCATGCGGCTTGCGCCGTTTAGGCCCTGTAGCTTTGCGTCACGGGCTTTCGCCCGTTTTGCCTTTGGTACGGCAGCTGGCGATCATGCGGCTTGCGCCGTTTAGACCCTGTAGCTTTGCGTCGCGGGCTTTCGCCCGTTTTGCCCTTTGCGGGAACTGGCTGCCGTGCGGCCTTTCGCCGTTTAGGCCCTATAGCTTTGCGTCGCGGGCGTTCGCCCGTTTTGCCTTTTGGGAGGAATGAAATTCCTCAGAAGTGGACCGGCAAGAAAAATGAGCGTGGCGTTTCAGGATTCTTTCGGCGATCCCCCCTTGTTAGAGAATAGTCGTTTGGAATGGGACAAATTTCCAATTCTGTTCCGACACTTCCCCACTACATATTAGTGCATTCCTGGAAAAAAGTCAATCATGTCTTTCTAATGATGACAAAAGATGGACATTTTTGCCTGGTTTTGTTGTTGTGCCAATTCAGAACAGTATCCATTGCCCTATTGACAAAAAAAATCGTGAAAAGGGCGTCAGCGCTTTTCACGAAAGGTGCTATATGCAATCAGCCGGGCATTCCTTCAGGCAGTAGACATATCTGGTAAAGGAAGCGTCACATCGCCAACAGCCATTTCTTTTGTGCCGCCCACAGGCTTGAAGCCAAACTGCTGATAGTGGTAGCGGGTTCGCAGGTTGTCCCGCAGGACCCATACCTCCACGAAGCTGGCGTCAAGGCCGGCCATTTCCTTAAGAACCGATTCCAATAATGCCTGGACATCCTGGAAGGCTGCGCTGGGCAAACATTGCAAATCAAGAATTTCGCACGATATGGGATCAGACACGCGGTAGGCGGAAAAGGCCATCGGCGCATCATCCAGATATAAAAGGGCTACCCGCACGGCGGGGTCCCTGATCCATTGCTGGAGCTTTACAGCATATTCCTGGTCATCCTCCAGGTTGCACAGCACATCAAAGCCTTTGTATATCTTCAAACAATATTCCCTGCGCAGCCTAAGCAAAGCATCCATATCCTCCGGCATCGCCGGACGAATCACACGTACCGCCATACTCATACCAACCGGAGGCCGGCTTGGGCCTGTTCCTCGTTGTATTTGGAAAGCAGCGTTTTGATGCGGTTGTAGGGGTTTAAAAGCTTGCTCAGCGACCTGTCATGGTTCAATGTGGCAATGATATAAGACATGTATTTGCTCATGTCCGCTTCAATAAACCAGGGGGCGGCCATCAGCTCCGGCGTGCGGTAGGTGAGATTGGTGGCGATCACCCTGGTGATGACGCCCTCTTCGTATGCGGCGTTGAACTCCTTCAGTCCGCTGGTAAAGAAGGCGAAGGTGGCGGAAGCAAAAATGCGGTTGGCTTTGCGCTTTTTCAGCTCCCTGGCCAGGTCGAGGATGGATTCACCGGAGGAGATGATGTCGTCCGCCACAAACACATCCTTGCCTTCCACGCAATCGCCCAGGTATTCATGGGCAATAATAGGATTGCGGCCATTGACGACGCTGGTATAATCCCGGCGCTTGTAGAAAAGGCCCATATCCACGCCCAGCACGGAGGAGTAGAAAATGTTGCGGTCTATGGCGCCCTCATCGGGGCTGACGATCATCATGTGCATCTTGTCGATGGTCAGGTCTTTTTCCTTGCGCAGGAGTGCCTTGAAAATCTGGTAGGAAGGCATGACGCTTTCAAAGCCGATCAGGGGAATGGCATTGACTACGCGGTTGTCGTGGGCGTCGAAGGTGATGATGTTGGTAACACCCATGTGCTCCAGTTCCTGCAGGGCCATGGCGCAATCCAGGCTTTCCCGGGAGGTGCGGCGGTGCTGGCGGCCCTCGTAGAGCATGGGCATGATGACGTTGATGCGCTTGGCCTTGCCGCCGATGGCGGCGATGATGCGCTTGAGGTCCTGGAAGTGGTCGTCGGGGGACATGGGTACGTCGGTGCCGTACATCTTGTAGGTGCAGTTGTAGGCGCCCACATCGCAAAGGATGTAGATGTCATAACCGCGGACGCTTTCCTTGAGCATGCCCTTGGCCTCACCTGTGCCAAACCTGGGGCAGTAGGCCTTGATCAGGAAGTCACCCCGGCCGTAGCCCGGCGCGGTGATCAGCACCTGCTCGTCCTGCACTTCCTGGTGGTCGCGCCACTTCATCAGCCAGGCGTTCACCTTTTCTCCCAGAGCCTCGGTGCCCCGCATGGCAATCAGGCCAAGGGGCCCCGCGGGAACTGACAGAAACGCATCCTTGTTCCAGTCACTCATAAAATCCGTCAACACCATCATCCTCTTCCGCACGCATTTTCGGACGGAGACATTATACCTTAAATTCCATACAGTGAGAAGGGCTTCCCGAAAAAGAACGGATAAATGATCTTCCTGACGAATTGTGTCGGTAAGTTTTATGGAATATCACTGAAAGATATCTGTAGCTCTCATAGCATTGTATGTGTACCTTTCGATATATTTATGCCCGCGATGCCACAATTTTATTTACTTCCCATATCATGTATGGTACAATGGCTCCACACCGATGACGGGGAGTAGTAACCGCCTGTATATGCCAAGCGAGCCGGGGAGGGTGCAAGCCCGGTCACCATCAGGCGGGGAATGGACCCCGGAGGGCGCACCGAAAGGCGACCGGCCTTAAGGCTGCGACGGAAGCCCGCCGTTATGGGGCGGAAAGCTGATTACAGCTTTCACAGAGCGGGCGCGAAAGCGCCAACAGGGGTGGCACCGCAGGCAACTGTCCCCAACAGAAGGGGAACGGTTGCTTTTTTTGTACCCGCATCCCCATATCAAGGAGGTCTACACATGGATCAATCCCTTCCCCAACAGGAGAAAAGGCAGGTTATCTTTTCCGGCATCCAGCCCTCGGGCACGCTGACCATCGGCAACTATATCGGCGCGCTGCGCAACTTCCGCGTGCTCCAGGACGCTTACGACTGCCTGTACTGCGTGGTGGATATGCATGCCATCACCCTCCGGCAGGACCCGGCAGCGCTTCGCCGCCGGTGCAGCGAGCTGATCGCCATCTATATTGCCTGCGGCCTGGATCCGGAAAAAAATTTGATCTATTGCCAGAGCCATGTCAGCGCCCATGCGGAGCTGAGTTGGGTATTGAACTGCTTCACCTATATGGGGGAGCTGAGCCGCATGACCCAGTTCAAGGATAAATCGGCCAAGCATGAGGAGAACATCAACGCCGGGCTGTTCACCTATCCTGTGCTGATGGCCGCGGATATCCTGCTGTATCAGACAAACCTGGTGCCTGTGGGCGTGGATCAAAAACAGCACCTGGAATTGTGCCGGGATGTGGCCGCCCGCTTCAACGGCGTATATGGGGATGTATTCACCATCCCTGAACCCTATATCCCCAAGGTGGGCGGCAAGGTGATGAGTTTGCAGGAGCCCGCACGGAAGATGTCCAAATCCGACCCGGAGGATACCTATATCGCCATCCTTGACAAGCCGGATGTGATCCGCAAAAAGATCCGCCGGGCGGTGACGGACAGCGAGGGGAGCATCCGTTTTGATCCGGAGGAAAAGCCGGGGGTCTCGAACCTTTTGAGCATACTGAGCGTTCTTGGGGGCGGGGAGATACCTCAATTGGAAGCGGAGCTTTCCGGCCAGGGCTACGGCGTGCTGAAGGAGCGCACGGCCGAGGCTGTGATTGATACGCTGTCACCGATTCACAAAGAGTTTGAAAAGCTGATCGCCGACAAGGAATATATACAGCAGGTCATGAACCGCAATGCCGAACGGGCCCAGGCATTGGCGCAAAAAACGCTGCGCAAGGTCTACAGGAAGATCGGCTTCGCGTCACGGTAGAATGAGTAGGGTAAATGTCCCGCCAAAATAGAAAATCTTGCAAAAAAATCCGCATAGGCGGATGCAGGGGGGTGCATACTGTAAACAAAACAAGGAAAGGTGTGTGAAAACACATGGTAGATCGCATTTCCCTGCTGCTGGTGATCCTTGGCGCCATCAACTGGGCGTTGGTAGGCATTTTTCAGTTCGATCTGGTGGCGTACCTGTTTGGCGGGCAGGGGGCTACGGTCAGCCGCATCATTTATACGGTGATTGGCGCGGCGGGGCTGTGGTGCATTTCCCTGCTGTTCAAGGACAGGGACAGGGAGCGGGATCACGTGGAAAAACACGAATAACCAGGGACCCTGGTCCCGGACCCTTCCAAAGAGACACAGCCCCTTCGGAAACCCCATATTGGGGATAGTGCCTGCTCATTCCATGCGGGATGCGTGATGGAAAGGGCAGGCTTTCATCAATAACAACAGGCAAAAGATGGAGGTGGAGGATTCCGCACCTGCGGGCGCGGCCAGGGATAAGGCATACGGGAAAAACGTACAGAATTGATCAGGGCCGGCCCGTTGGCCGGCCCTGATCGATTTATTGGATCCATACGCTTGCTCCCCTGGGCTTGTCCACGGAGCCTGCAATGTTGTTGGCATGGTCGGCGATGCGCTCCAGGTTGGTGAGCATGTCCAGGTAGAGCATGCCGTTGCGGGCGGAGCATTTGCGGTTTTTCAGCCGTTCCAGGTGGTGGTTCCGCAGCGCCGCGGTCAGATCGTCCACGGCCTGCTCCTCATTTTCAATGCCGGCCAGGATATCCGGATCAGTCAATTGGTGGGAGAAAATATGCAGCGACTGGTCTACCATATGGGCGACCCTTAGGTACATATCGGCAAGCTCCTGCTCGGCCTTGGCGGAGAATTTCACCTTGTCGTCCACCCGCTTTTGGGCGACCTCCAGAATATTGACGCTGTGATCGCCAATGCGCTCCAGGTCGTTGATGACATGGAACAGGGAGCCGGTCAGGTGCAGGGCCTGGTCGCTTAAATCCTGCGCCTTCATATCCACCAAATAGGTGGTGATCTCCTGGTTCAGGTAGTCCAATACATCCTCGGTATCATTCACAAGCCTCACGGCGGTCAGGTCCCCATCCAGAAAGCAGCGCATGGCAGCCCTGAAATTCCGGCTCGCCAGCTCACCCATGCGGCTGACCTCTTTGAACAACTGGCTGATGGCAATGGGCGGTGTGGCCAGCAGCCGGCTGTCAAAATGGGTGAGGCGCATGGCCTCCCGCGGCTCGTCCTCACCCCGCACAAAGACCCAGGCCAGCTTTTCCAGCACGCGGGCCAGCGGGAGAAGGACAATGGCGGTACCCAGATTGAAAAAAATGTGGGTAAGCGCAATTTGCAGCCGTATGTTATCCGGTACCAGCCGGGCCATCCAGCCGGCCAGCGGAAGCGTCAACGCCAGTGTGATGAAAATGGCGGCGCCAATGATATTGAACAGCAGATGGACCACCGCGGCGCGCCTGGCGGCATGGCTTGTGCCTGCCGAGGCGATGAGGGCCGTAACGCAGGTGCCGATGTTCTGGCCAAAGAGAATGAACAGGGCGCCGTCCATGCCAATAAGCTTCTGGGCGGCCAATACCTGCAAAATGCCGATCGAGGCGGAGCTGGACTGGATGATGGCCGTGATGCCGGCGCCCACCAGCACGCCCAGGACAGGATTGCTGAGTCCTTCCATCAGGCTTTTGAAAGCATCCCAGTCCCGCAGCGGGACCATGGCGGCAGACATGGTATTCATGCCAATGAACAGGATGCCCAGGCCCATCAGCACATTCCCCGCCTGCCGGACCTTTTCCCTGCGGCTCCCGAAGATTAAAAACATGCCGATGCCGGCAAAAATAACGCCAAAATCAATCCTTACGGATAGCAGCAGCGACGTAACCGTCGTGCCGATATTGGCGCCCATGATGACCCCGACGGCCTGACCCAAAGAAAGAAGGCCGGCATTGACAAAGCCTACCACCATCACCGTGGTGGCACTGGAGCTTTGAATGACGGCCGTTATGCCAAGGCCTACGATCATGGCCAGGAACCTGTTGCCCGTCAACGTGTTGAGCAGGCGCTGAAGGCCTTTGCCGGCAGCCCTCTCCAGCCCCTCGCCCATCATTTTCATCCCGAAGAGGAACAATCCCAGCCCGCCCAGCAGCGTACAGACGTCCAGCCATCCCATGCCCATTCCTCCTGTGCATGTCCGGCGCGTTCACTCTTTTACGCGCCGCTTCTACATTTTTCTACACAACGTCTATAGCGTAACATGAAGGAACAGGCTTGTAAAGTTTTTTCCGGGGCTGGGGCGGGAACGAAAGCTCCTGCGCCAGCCCCGGAAAAGGCTGGATTCCTGAAATTTCTCCGGAGGTTTCCGGGCGGAATCTATTCGTATACCGCCCTGGGGCCGCCGGTATAGGGCATCCGGGAATAGGCCATGACCAGGTTGGCCTGCCCTATTTTGCGTATTTCCATGCGTAGCGGCACCGCCACAGGCCTGATATGCATGCCTACCAGCGTATCGCCTATATCGATGGCGGCATCCGCCTGGATGCTTTGGGCCAGCCCGGGATGGGTGAGCAGCTTCCAGGCGGCGGCTGGAACGCTGCCCCCCGCCTTGGGCTGGGGAATGGCATGCACCTGGATCAGGTTGCGTTTGTAAATTTCCTCCCGTTCCATGACAAGCGCGCGGTTTAAATGCTCACAGCATTGAAAGGCGGGAATGAGAAGGTTTTCCCGGCAGGCCTCCCACATGGCCCTGGCGATATGCTCGCCCAGCTCCGGCACGCTGCCGCGCCCAATCCGCTCCCCCATCACCTCGCTGGTGGAGCAGCCCAGCACCACCATGGCGCCGTCCTGCAGCCGGCCTTCCCCCTTCAAATACGAAACGGCATCCCGGATGCTTTTTGTAATCTCCTCGTACATGGTTATTCCTCCCGGTTCATAAAGGCGTACATGCCGATGGCTGCCGCCACCGCCAGGTTCAGGGAATCGATTCTCTCGCTGCTGGGGATGCGCACCGCCTGGCCCAGCCTGGCAAAGGATGGGTCAAGGCCGCTGCCCTCATTGCCGAACACCAGGGCAAAAGGCGTTCTGCGGTTTTTGACCGCCTCCGCAAGAAGGCAGGAGCCGTCCAGCATGAAGGGATACAGCGCATGGCCGGGATAAGCCTCCCGGTATGCTTCAAATGTATCGTATTGCCTCACCCGCAGGGAGAACAGCGCGCCCATGCTGGCCCTTATCACCTTGGGATCAAACACATCGGCGGCCGGGCGGATGACGGCGATGTCCATGATTTGAAAGCCCAGCGCCGTGCGCAGTATGGTGCCCAGGTTGCCCGCGTCGGACGGATGATGGAGCACCGCATGGGGCGCCTCCATGGAAAGGGTGCCCTGAAACTTTTCAAAAACCACGGCGGCGTAGCAGTTTTCTTTGCCGGAGATGCGGCTTAAGGCCTTATCCGCTTCCTCCACCCGTATCTGCAGGTCCCCGCACAGGCGGATGAGGGCGCGTACGCCTTCATTCTTTCCGCTCTGGCTGTGTATAAGCAGCCGCCGGGCCGCATCGGGCCTGAATTTCAAGCACTCCAGGGAGGGGAACACCCCCGGCGCATAGGAGTAGGAAAGGCCGCTGTGATATGCTTCCAGGCTGGGCATTTGGGGCTCCTTTCCCGACTACTTTTCCGGGCGCGCCGCGTCCGGCGCCTGCGCATCCGGCTTTGCGCCCTTGGCAAAACGCTTGAAGGTAAACTTCGGCCTGGGTATGATGGGGGGGATTTCCGCCCCGCTGTCGGCCCGGAGCACAACCTTGATCAGGTTCAAAAGGATGGGGCCCAGCAAAAGGCCCAGCACATTGCCGGTGATTTGCAGTCCCGCGAACATGACCATCATGGTAGCCAGGGGGTAGAGCCCCAGGCTTTTGCCCACGATGCGGGGTTCGGCGATCTGCCTGGCCACTACCACTGCCAGGTACTGCAGCGCCATGCCGATCCCCGTGGCGGTATCCCCTGTCACAAAGCCGATCAGGGACCAGGGGATCAGGAAAAGCCCCGCGCCCAGCACGGGCAGCGCGTCCACCAGGCCAATCAAAAAGCCCAGCAACAGCCAATAGGGCTTTTGCTGGATGATCAGCCCAAGCAAAACCACGACGGTGATCAGCAGGGAAACCAATAGCTGCGCCCGTATCTGGCCAAACAGCGCCTTGAATATGTCACGCTTGAGAAGAATGCTCTTGCGGACCATCTCCGCCGGGAAGGTCCGGTGAAAGAAGGCGAAGATATGCTCCCGGTCGCTGCTCAGGTAATAGGTGCCCATGATGGTAAGCACCACCGACAGGATCATCACCGGTACGGAGGATACCGTTGTCCATGCGCCCCCGGCGACAGTCCGGGCCAGGGGGATCAGCGCGTTTTCCGCCTCCTTGAGCAGCTTGCTCACAGTGTCATTCAGGTCGAGGGGCAGGACCTCCGCGTATTGCTGGCTGATCCCTCCCACCCAGGCCGTTACCTGGCCGCTGAACCATCGCCACATGTTCGGGATGGACCTGGCCAGGCTGATGGCCTCCTGCACCAGGCGCCCGGCAATCAGCCGAAGGCCCAGGCCCAGCAGGCCGAATACAATGACCATCGCAACGATGGTGGCCAGGCGGTTTCCGACGGGCACTTTGACAAAGGCCCGGCGCAAAAGCCGTACCAGCGGATCCATGATCATGGCGAACAGCAGCGCCAGCACAAAGGGCCAGCACAGGGGCAGAAGCTTAAGCGCCACAAAGCAAATGCCCACCACCAGCGCGATCAGGACCAGACGACGGGGGATATCGTTCAGTTTCGCGTTCCAGTTGCGCACCCGTGTAAAGAAGTCCTCCATCCCATCCCTCCCTTGGTATTGTTATTCCAGTATATCATGGCCGGCTGCTTTTGTCATGAAAAAGCCGCGCCGCGGCGCGCACCGGGCTGGCCTCCGCATGGATGTTCAGCGGGAAGGCCGCCACCTCAAAGGCGCCGGATAGCCCTTCAAGCCCCCGCATGTTTTCCACGATGGGGATGCCGGCGGCCAGCAGCAGCTTATGCACCGGAAAGGGCGGCTCATCCGGGGAGGGCATGTCCATCCCCAGAAAGGCGATATTCTCCCGCACAAGAAATTCAGCCAGATCCATGGACACGACCGGGTGGCCGCTGTAATACCTTTCGGTGCCGTAGGCCGTTTCCATGCCGGTTCGAAGAAGCACCGCCCTTCCGGCAAGCGCGCCCCTGGGCAGGTCCGGCCTTTGGATTTCCTTTTGCCCGCGCACATCCAGCAGGATCCCTTCGGCAAAGCAGCGGGAAAGCGGTATTTCCGCCATGCCGGGCGCATGGGCGACCAGATGCATGGGCGCGTCCATATGGGTGCCCGCGTGCAGCCCCGTATCAAGGGCAAAGGCGGCGTAGAAGTCCCTTTCCAGCCATTTTTCCTGTATGAGCCGCGTTGGCCTGTCACCGGGATATACCGGCATGCCGTCCACAACCGGCCAGCTTAAGTCTACCCACATGGTTTTCCCTCCCTTGTAAAGAGTATACGTGCTTTGCCCTGCCTGCGCTATGGCTATTTGTAACTTTTCCGGGAATATGGTATGATGCATCTATCCGGAAAGGAGCGTATATATGGCGGAAAAGCTTGCAAATATCATCAAAAAGCCCAGAGAGCTGATCGGCGGGGCGCTCCAGGCGATCAAGGGGCCGGATGTGCAGAACCTGGTGGAGTCCTTCACCAGCGAGATGACGGTGGTGACGGAAGGGCTCTATGATGACCAGATGCGCCTGCGCAAGGAAGTGGAAGGGCTTTGCGCGCAGCAGGCCATTTTATCGCAGCAGGCGCTGGACAGCCGGGAAGAGCTTCAAACGAAATGGGAGCAATCCCAAAAGGAGCTCCTATTCCGCCTGAATGATATGCAAAAGCGGCTGCAGGCGCTGGAATCAAAGCAGCTCAAGCAAGGGAAAAAGAACGTGATCCTTTCCCAGGTGACGGTGCTGGCCGCCATCACAGCGGGGGCCTGGATCATTGTGACGGTTCTGAATCTATTGAAATAAAGCCGCGCAAAGGAGGCTTTTTATGCGTTCCTATGAGGAGATCGTAAAAGGGTATCAAAAGCGGCGGCGGGATACGCTGATTGATTCGCTGGCCGCCAGCCTGAATTACATGGATGAGATTTGCGTGGAAGCCGGCATCCTGGACGAGGCCGGCATCCTGGACGATCTGCTGGGCGGAGCCTGCGCCGCGCTGCCTTTTGTGATCATTGCCGTAACCGAGCAGGCCAAGGTGCTTTTGGGGCGCAAGCCTGCCCATACGGGGCTCAGGGATGCCGCTTTCCGAATGGCCAAATCGGGCGCGGCCATGGGTGTCGGCGCCTATGTGCTGGGAACTGCGGGGGTGTTCGCCGCCGTCCCTTTGACCATCGGCGTCCGGGCTCTGTTTGACCGGTGCCGGCTGAAGCTGCTGACCGGGCGGCGGGTGATGATGCGCACCCAAAGGCTTCATGAAATGCATACGGCCATGGTCCCGCCCATCGTGATCCGTGAGCAGCCGCTGCTGACCGAGGGGACTCCGGCCCTTCCCGGCGGGGAATAAGCGGCTTTACGAAAGAAGCATCAAAAGCTCTTCCGGCTTTTCAATAAGATGGCGGGCATGGTGCGCTGCAAGCTCCTCCTTTGGCCTGAAGCCCCACAGCACCCCTACCGGAATCATTCCTGCCGCGTTGGCGCAGGCCATGTCTACCCCCGTATCCCCCGCATACAAAAACGCTTCCGGAGAAATGCCCAGCTCCCTGGCAATGTCAAGCGCGCCGGTGGGGTCGGGCTTCACCGGCACGTTTTCTTTTTGGCCCCTTATGGCATCAAAGCGGATGCGCGGGAAATAATGCGCCATCACATTCAGCGTATCCTGATGCGGCTTGTTGGAAAAAACGCACAGGGACAGCCCGTGCCGCGCAAGCTCCTCCAGCATGTCCATGATCCCCTCATACGGCCTGGTCTTGTTCCGGCATCCCGCCGCGTAATAAGCCTGATATGCCGCAAGAACTGCGGGGACCAGTTCCTCCCGGAAGCCCGTGGTGCGCTGCGCAAGCGTTTTCACCCCGTCGCCCACAAAATAGCGGTAAGCGTCCAGCGGATGCTCCGGCAGCCCGTTTTCCAAAAGCGCCCGGTTCATGCTGTCGGCAATATCCTCAAGCGTGTTCAAAAGCGTTCCGTCCAAATCAAACAATACAGCCCGTGTGCTCATGATTCCACCTTCCTTACAAGACCCGCACATTGTACCACAAGCAGGATAGGCATGCAATTGCGCGTTTGGGGCATAATGAAGCCATCAGCAGGAAAAGGATGGCGAGATTTCATGCAATCAAAAGGGCAGGGCGGCCAAAAAAAGAAATGGGGAAAGGCGCTTCCCATCAACCGGCAAGTACTTTTGGGCGCAGCTACCTTGGTAGCCGCCGCCGTGCTGCTCATTATCGGGCTGTACCCGCGGGATGCGGCCGCCCCCGACCTGAATACTACTCCGCCGCCGGAAAACGCGGCGGATGCGGCGGGAACGCAGCCCTCCCGCGTGGAAGCCGGATGCGAACTGGTTCAGCAGATAAGCTACAGCCGCTGCGACCATAAGATAGAGAGGCGGACGCCGATTTCCCAGGAGCTTGTGGGAAAAACGCGCCAGGAGCTGGAGGCCGCCTATGACGGGTGGCAGGTGACGGAGTTTTTGCCCAAGCGGGTCACCATGGCGCGGCAGTTCCCCCTTTACTGCGCCCAGCATGTGGTGCTGATGCCGGATGAAGCGGGTGTGCTCAGCCTGTTTGAAAACAAATATGGCGACGCCATGGCCTTTGTACGGTCCCTGGAAATCGATATGGACTCCCTGCCCGAATCCACCCAGGAGGAGGTCCGCCTGGGCAAAGGCTTTGACAGCCTGAAGGAAGTGGAACAGTGGCTGGAGAGCATTGAAAGCTGAGAATGGCATTTGCCGCCTCGCCGGCACACAAAGCGCCCCGCCCCTGTATGCAAACAGGGGCGGGGCTATTATGCAAACAGCCTTATGATATGGATCCTTTAAGGCTGGTCGAGCTGCTCGCTGACCGGCAGGGTACAACCCTCCGGAAACTCCGCGGAGCATACGCTTTCATCGAAGGAGATATCCTCCTCCAGGTCTTGCCGCTTGGGATCAATTACATCGTTGCGGGATTTCTCCATTTCTGTCACCTCCTGGCGGGTTTCTTGCTTTTTATATACCACGTATTCCGCCGGTTGAAACATAAGGGAAAAATTTATTGATCCTGTTCAAACAGGCGGGCCATGATCTGCGTGCCTTCCTTCAAATACAGCCCCCTTGCGGCTGTTTCCTCATCCAGCTTGCCCGGCGTGCCGGGGCGGCGGCTGTCGTACAGCGCCCAGGGTACAGGGGAACCGTCGTGGCCCCTGGTATCAAGCAGCGTCAGGTGATCGCTCAGCATCAGCAGGCGGAAATCCCCCAGGGCGGGCAGCCTGTCAAGCAGCGGCCCGATGACGCGCCGGTCCAGCCTGCGTATGGCCTCCAGCTTTTTGGAAAGATCCCCTGCGTGGGACATTTCATCTGGGGCTTCCACATGGAGCACCGCAAAATCATCTCCGGCCGCAAGCGCTGAAACCACCGCCTCCACCTTGCCCTCGTAATTGGTATCCAGGTCCCCCGTCGCGCCTTCCACCTTCGGGGTTTTCAGCCCGGCCAGGGCGGCGATGCCCCATACCAGCGGCAC
>JAEWWY010000326.1 GCA_023458835.1 Bacillota bacterium | reverse complement strand
TATGACGTGGGCGCTTTGGGCCTTGGCATGGAGGTCACCGTTTACGTTCACGCGCTGGATAAGACGCTGGCGGGCACCATTACCGAAATCGGCCGGGAAGCCAACGTATCCGGCAGCGTTGCCTATTATGACGCCAAGGTATCCGTCCCCCAGGATGGCACGCTGCGCATGGGCATGAGCGCGGAGGTCACTGCCCTGAAAGACAAAGCGGAAATGGCCACCACCATTTCCATAAAAGCCGTACAGTTTGACGAAAGCAGCGATCCGTATGTGTACTGCTACAGCCGCGGCGAGGAAATCGTGCGCCAGCCGCTGCTGCTGGGCATCAATAACGGCAGCATCGTACAGGTGCTGGACGGCGTCAAATCCGGTGAAACGGTGCTCATCCCCAAGGATGACGGCCTGGCCATGATGCCCTTCCGCGACCTGCGCGATTAGTTAGGAGAAGCCTGCATGCAAGAACCGATTGTCTTAATGCGTGACATAGAAAAAACCTACCGCATGGGTGAAGAAGACCACCAGGTGCTCAAAGGCGTTTCCCTTTCGGTGGAGAAAGGCGAATTCGTAGCCATCCTGGGCCCTTCCGGCTCCGGAAAATCCACGCTGATGAACATTTTAGGCTGTCTGGATACGCCTACCACCGGCGAATACATATTGCACGGGCGCCGGATCCAGGAGTTGGATGAAGATGACCTGGCCGCTGTCCGCAGCAGGGAGGTCGGCTTTATTTTTCAATCCTTTCAGCTTCTGCCCAGGATGAACGCATTGCGTAACGTGATGCTGCCTTTGGTTTATGCCGGCTTTCCCCCTAAGGATCGGGAAGACATCGCCGTCAAAATGCTGCAAAGGGTAGGCCTGTCTGAAAAGCTGTACCACTTCCCCAACCAATTATCCGGCGGCCAGCAGCAGCGGGTGGCCATCGCCAGGGCGCTTTCCACCAACCCTACCATCCTTCTGGCCGATGAGCCCACCGGCGCACTGGACCAAAAGACGGGCCGGCAGGTGATGGCGCTGTTCCATGAGCTCAACGAGGAAGGCCATACCATCCTCATGATCACCCACGACGCGGCGATCGCCGGCCACGCGGGCCGTATCGTCCGGCTGCTGGACGGTTATCTGGCGGAAGGGGAGGAAGAGGATGTTTAGGGAAAGCCTGATTCTGTCCCTGCAGAACATTAAAAGCAACAAGATGCGCTCGTTTTTGAAGATGCTGGGCATCATCATCGTCGTAACGCCCATCATCGCGCTGGTCACCACCGTACAAGGGGTGACGGATGAGGTGACATCCCAATTTGAGGATCTGGGCGCTGGCAAGATCACCGTGCGAGCCCCCGGTACGCCGCTGAAAAACGGCCTTTACGACAGCGATATTCAAAAGCTTGCCCAGCTCGAGTTTGTGGCAGGCATCTCCCCCACCGTATCCTTCTCCGCCGATGTGGCGGCAGAAAGAAAGGTGCTGGAGGATGTAAGCATCGAGGGCCGCAACGATGTATACTTCAGCAGCAACACAAAGTTGATAGGGCTGGGCCGGAGCCTTACACCGCTGGACATGGGTGTGGAAAGCCGTGTCTGCGTCATCAATAAAGCATTGGCCGACGGGCTGTTTTTCGGCCAGGAGCCGCTGGGCCGGCAGGTGCTGGTGGAGGGGCACACGTATACCGTGATCGGCATGCTGGACCCCAACGTGGCGGATGACATGATGTCCGCCATGAACCGCATGAACAGGCCCGATGCGGATGCCAAGATCATCATCCCCTACAAGGCGGCGCTGCGCATGACGGGCAGCAGCAACATCACCTCCCTGGAAGTCATTGTAGAGGACCCCGCAAAGACAGGCGCCGTGGTGGACAGCCTGGAAGCGGTGCTGGCCCAGGCCTTCAATTTCAAGGATGATGCTTATTCCATCATCAATCTGGACAGCCTCCTGGATACCATGAACACCATGACCGGCATGATGACCACCATGCTGGCGGGCATCGCCTCCATTGCATTGCTGGTGGGCGGCATCGGCATCATGAACATGATGCTGGTCTCCGTCACAGAACGCACCACAGAAATTGGCCTGCGCAAGGCCCTGGGGGCGCAGCCCAGGCGCATACAGCTTCAATTCCTCATCGAATCGGTCGTGCTCTCGCTGCTGGGCGGCGTGGGCGGCATACTGCTGGGCAACCTGATCTCCCTCCTGGCCGCCATGGCCATCGGCTTCGAATTTGCCATATCCCCCGGCGCCACCTTCCTGGCTTTCGGCTTCTCCGCCGCGGTCGGCATATTGTTCGGCTGGGCGCCCGCCCGTAAAGCATCCAGGCTCAACCCCATCGACGCGCTGCGGAGCAACTGACGGGCAGGAGATGCGCATCAGGCGGCGAATGCTTTTATATGCGCGTTTAGGAGAATTGTTATGTTCAAAATCCTTGTGGTGGAAGACGACCCGAACCTCAGGCAGTTGATGTCCGTATTCCTGCGCAGGAACGGCTTTGAAGTGATGCGCGCACAGGACGGTGAGGAGGCGCTTTCCATGATGGAAAGCGCCATGCCCGACCTGATCGTGTGTGATATCATGATGCCCCGCATGGATGGCTTTGCGCTGACCCGAGACCTGCGTCAGGCTTACCCGGAGCTGCCAATCCTGATGGTCACAGCCAGGGAGGCGCTGGAGGACAAGCGCAAAGCCTTTTCCATGGGCACGGATGATTATATGGTCAAGCCCATTGAATTGGATGAGCTGCTGCTTCGCGTCAACGCGCTTTTGCGCCGCAGCCGCATCGCCACGGAGCGGGAGCTGCGCATAGGCGAAACGGTGCTCAATTATGACGCCTTGACGGTTTCCCGCAGGAATGTTACACTAAGCCTGACGAAGAAAGAGTTTTTGCTACTGTTCAAACTGCTCAGCTATCCTGGCCGCACCTTTACCCGCAGCCAGTTGATGGACGAGCTGTGGGGCATGGATGCCCAAAGCGACGAGCGGACGGTGGATGTGCATATCAAGCGCCTGCGGGAAAAATGCGGCGATTTCCCGGAATTCCGTATCATCACCGTCAGGGGGCTTGGCTACCGGGCGGAAAAGCTTATATGAGCCATCCGTTTTATCTCAAAAAATTTCAAACGCGGCTGATGGTGGCACTTTGCCTGATGATCCTGATCTCTTCCGGCATTTCTTTTGGCGTGTCCATGGTCATCAACAACAGGGCACTGTTACAGGAGATTGAGGCGGATCAGCGGGGCGTGGCCGTGTATGCTCTGGAGCTGTATCAAAAAACACACCTGCCCGTTGAGGAGATCGCGGGCATTTCCACCACCGCCATCTACCAAGTGGAAGTCATACCAGATGTTTCCGGCCTTCTCCTGGATGCGGCGGAAAAAAGCCGCCTTGAGATGGGTGAAGTCGTTTCGTCGGCCCGGAAATATCTTAACACCCCCGTAACCTTCTTCAAAGCCGGCGACAGCATCTTTCAAGTAAGCATCCGTTCCCACGTGAACGTATTCCGGAAGATGTCCATCCGGGCATTTTACACGCTTTTGATCTGCACCTTCTCCTTTTTTCTGTTTGTATTCCTTTCCACAAGGCGGATGCTTCGCCCCATCAGCCGCCTGACGGAAGCCACCCGCAAGGTGGCGGAAGGCGATTTTACCGTGCGCCTTACCGTCAACCGCCGGGATGAACTGGGGCAGCTCATGGAAAATTTCAACCACATGGCCCAGGAGCTTCAAAGCATAGAATATCTGCAAAAGGATTTTATCAGCAACGTCTCCCACGAGTTTAAAACCCCTATCGCTTCCATCCAGGGGTTCACCACGCTGCTGAAAAGCCCTGAAACCACAAATGAAGAGCGGGAGGAATATACCTCCATTATCATCAAGGAGACCCAGAGGCTGTCCCGGCTTTCCCAAAACCTGCTCAGGCTTTCCAAGCTGGAATACCAGCAGCGCTTGACTTTAGACGAACCCTTTTCCCTGGATGAACAGCTCCGGCAAACGGTACTTTTGCTGGAGCCGGAATGGGCGCCCAAGGACATCCGTTGGGACGTAAACCTGGAGAACACCGTGATCCGCGGCGATGCGGAGCTGATGCAGCAGGTGTGGATCAATCTTTTGGGCAACGCCATCAAGTTTTCCCCGCTGGGCGGGGAAATCGCCCTCTCCCTGTACACAAGCGACGTGATCAAGGTGCGCATCCGGGATCAGGGCGCCGGCATGGATGAAGAAACGCAAGCCCGGATCTTCGAACGGTTTTACCAGGGCGATACCTCCCGTGCCCATGAAGGGAACGGGCTGGGGCTGCCCCTGGCCAAGCGTATCATCGACCTGCATGGCGGTACGCTGCGCGTAAAGAGCAGCATCGATAAGGGCAGCACCTTTACCGTGGAATTGAAACGCGCGGACCCGCCGGAAAGGAGCTTTTCATGACCCTCGCGGACAAACCTCTTCTTGCCAGGCTCACCCTCAAAAGCATTCAGGAGCTATCGGACAGCTATCTGCAAATGCAGTGCCGTTACCAATCGGCCATCCGGGAGGTACGCACGAAGCTGGAGAATCTGGACGAGGAGTTTCACCTCCGCCACAAACGCAACCCCATCCACCACATGCAAAGCCGCCTCAAAACAGTACAGAGCATCACCGAGAAGCTGCAGCGCAGAAACCTGCCCGTCTCCTTCGCCTCCGCGGCGGAAAACCTGTACGATATTGCCGGCATCCGCGTCATCTGCTCATACATCAGCGATATCTACACCGTCGCTGATCTTTTAAAGAATCAGGACGACATCGTGCTCATCAAGGAGCAGGACTACATCACCTCTCCCAAAAAGAACGGATACAGAAGCTTGCACCTGGTGGTGCAGGTGCCGGTGTTCCTGGCGGAAGGAAAGGTCTGGGTGCCTGTGGAGGTGCAGATCCGGTCCATCGCCATGGATCTTTGGGCGAGCCTTGACCATCAATTGCGCTACAAGGAGCCTCAGCGCATTCCCAAGGAGCTTTCGGCGGAGCTGCTGCGCACCGCAAAGGATATGGCGGAGATCGACCTTCGGATGCAGCGCATCTACAACATGGTGGAAAAGCTGGAAGGCGGAAATGCTTCCGGGAGCTGAACGCGCATGGAACACCAGGACTCCGGGCATGCTATCCCCTGACTCATAAGGAGGGATTGGATGGCCGGGGTTTTGTTTTGCATTTTGGCAGGAGCAGCCATGAGCTTTCAGGGAGTGATCAATACCCGGCTGGGAGAAAAGATCGGGCTGTACGAATCCAACGTGTATGTGCAGGGCACCGCTTTTCTTTTATCCCTGATCACCTTGTGGATATTGGGCAAGGGCCAGTTCGCCGGGCTTTTGAAAATGCCCTGGTATTACTGGATGGGCGGCGTGCTTGGCCTTGCCATCACGCTCACGGTGATGCTGGGCATACAAAACCTCACCCCTACCGTGGCCATCTCCACCATCCTTATCGCTCAGCTTCTGGCCGCCGCGCTGATCGATGCCTTTGGCATTCTGGGTACGGACAAGGTGCCCTTTACCTGGAACAAGTATGTGGGCATGGGTCTTTTGGTCGGCGGCGTGCTTTTGTTCAAGTGGAAGGGATAAGCTTCCGCCAAAAGCGCGCGAATTCGTCTTCCGGCATGGTGCGCAACAGGATCCTTTTCAATTCCTTTTCAGGTTCTTCGGGCAATGCGGGCTTCTTCCCGCATTTTTCCCATGTTTCGGCCGCGCCGTACAGAAATGTTGACCAGTTGGGGTTTATCACGCGCCCGTTTTTTAAAGCGGTTACGTGCATATTGGTAAGAAGGGCCGCCATCGCCTTCAAAAAACACGCGCGCTCCATCATGGATGCTTGCCTGATCGTTTCCGCTTCCGCCGGCTCAAACCTGCGCAGTATCTCCAGCAGCCTGGCGCCACCCTCGTCCAGAGGCCTTTCCCTGCGGCATGCCTTCAGCAGAAAGTATACCTCATTGGAAAAAAGTGTGGTCCGGCCACGGTAGGCTTTGCAGTAGAAAAGTCCTTGCCCGTCTATAAGCGCCGTCATATCCCGCCATGTGCAGCCAATATCTGATAGAGAAGGCAGATAGGGGTTGACGTTTAAGGTCAGTATCCCCGCAAAGGCTAAATACTCCTGCAAGCGGACTTTTCCGGTGTCTGCTTCCACCCTTTTTATCCCTCCCAATCCGTCTTTATCTTTATTGCAAAGCATACCGCGGCTCACGGATGGCGTCAAGCTTCTGATTGTCTGCACATTTCTATCCTTCGTTTTCCTTGCCAGGATGTCCGCTTTCTGTTATAGTGAAAGAGCTTAACCATGACAAAACACAAAGGATGGATGCATATGATCGTCCGAAAAATCAAGGAAGCGGAGCTGCTGGAGGCCCACCGTATATCCGCCTTAAGCTTTCATTGGCCTTTGGACGCCAAGGAAAAAAGCCCGGAGGAATATGCCAAGGCCGCGCGGGAGAATCCCCACTCTAAAGGGGATGCCGCCGTCACCGACGTCTGGGCCGCTTTCACCGATGAAAATGAAATGATGTCCAGCCTCTGCGTATTGCCCTATCAGGTGGCCTTTGACGGCCATCAGGCGGCTATGGCCGGCATCGGCGGAGTATGCACCTATCCCCAGCACCGGCGCAAAGGGGCGGTCAAGGCCATATTCTCCCGCTTTCTCACAGAGCTGCATGAAAAGAAGGTTCCCTTTTCCTACCTCTACCCTTTCAGCGAGCAGTTCTATGGCAGCTTCGGCTATCACCGCTCCTGTGCCAGCAGCCTATGGGATTTTGACCTGAAAACCATCCCCGACCTGAAATGGCCCGGAACATTCCACCTGCACCGGCCTGGCGAAGCGTTTGAGGATTTCAAAATTGCCTATCGGGCCTTTGCCCCCAAGTGGAACATGATGGTTATGCGTGACGACCTGGACTGGAACGGGATAAAAAACGCCGATCCTTTCAAGGGGGAAAGCCATGCCTTCCTGTACCGTGATGAAAAGGGCAGCCCTGCCGGATATTTTGTGTTTGAAAAAAGAACCGATGACAAGGGACGCAGGGTCCTAAACTGCACGGAAGTGGCCTTCGACAGCTTTTCTGCCTTGAAGGCATTGATGGCCTTTGCCAAGACATTCGCCGCCGATTATGAGGGCATTTCCTTCTCCATGCCCTCCTCCCTGGACCTGAATCACTTCTGCCTGGACTATTCCCAGTCGGCAACCACCCGGCAGATCAAAACGAACGGCATGGCCCGCACCGTTCACGCAGAGGAAGCGCTGCGCCTTGCCAAATACCAAGGCAGCGGAAGCCTTGCACTTTATCTGCACGACGGTTTCCTGCCCAGGAACAACGGCCTCTACCGCATTGCCTTTGAAGCGGGCAATGTGAAGGAGATCGCGTTTACTCCCCTGCCCCCCGCACCTTTTGGGCAGGCCGGCATGCATGGCGCGGATGTGGAGATGACCATCAACATCTTCTCCGCCGCCATCCTGGGCAATTACAGCACCGGCGATTTTGAGTACATGGATGGCATCAAGGTATATGGGGATCAGGAAACGGTCGGCCGGGTGTTCTACGCAAAGCCCTGCTGGATCAATAACTTTTTTTAAACAGCCTATTCTTCACAGGAGCGCGTCAAATGATGCGCTCCTTTTTTATTTGTCGAACGATTGACACATATCCTGCATAAACACCCATTTTTCGAGGAAGGATAGTGAGTGTACACAAGCAAATACAGCTTACAGCAAATGAGGGGGGACAATCATGCTCAATCACGCCAAACAGCGGGATCGGCTGACGGTGGCCTTAAGCGGCGAATTGGACCACTGCAGCGCGGTAAAAATACGCCGTGAACTGGACGATCTCCTGTCTGATCCCACGGTGCGCCACCTGATGCTGGATATGGCGGACCTGAAATTTATGGACTCATCGGGCATAGGCGTCATTCTTGGCCGGTACCGCATCCTGGCGGCCCGGGGCGGGAGCGTGTGGGTCAGGAACATGAACCCGCAGATCAACCGCATTTTTCAATTGTCCGGCATGGCGCAGATCATACATGTGGCAAGGCAGGAATAGGAGGCATGATCATGAACGGCAGAAACCATATGCAGCTATCTTTTTTGGGTTGCCCGGAGAACGAATCCTTCGCCCGCGTGGTGATCGCCGCCTTTGCCGTACAGCTAAGCCCCACGGTATCGGAGATTGCCGACATCAAAACAGCCGTCAGCGAGGCGGTGACCAACGCCATCATTCACGGATATGAAGGCACCCAGGGCATCGTCACCATGAACGCCTCGTACACGCCGGGCGGGATCTTGACGGTGGAGATATCTGATAAGGGCAAAGGCATCGCCGATGTTGCCCAGGCCATGCAGCCCTTTTACACCTCCCATCCGGAGCAGGAACGGTCCGGCATGGGGTTTGCCGTGATGCAGACGTTTATGGACGATGTGGAGGTGACCTCCACCCCGGGGCTTGGCACGGTGGTGCGCATGCGCAAGACCATCGCGGCCGCCCGTCATGAATGAGGCCATGAACGCTTATGAGCAGGCAGACAACCTGGAACTGATTGCCCGTGCCCAGGAAGAAGACAGGGAGGCGCTGGAGGAGATGGTGCGCCGCAACCTGCCCCTGGTTCGCTGCGTTTTAAGGCGCTTTTCCGCCTGGGGCCGGGACAGTGAGGAGCTGTACCAGCAGGGCTGTATGGGGCTGGTTAAAGCCATCCAGCGCTTTGATTTGAAGGCGGGCGTTCAGTTCTCCACCTATGCCGTGCCCATGATCTTGGGCGAGCTGCGCCGTTACCTTCGGGATGACAGCCCGGTGCACGTAGCCAGGACGGATAGGGAGAGGGCTGCACTGGCCCGGAAGACCATCCGGATTCTCCGCCAATCGCTTAACAGGGAGCCTACGCTGCCGGAGGTGGCAAAGGCCATGCGCATGCCCGCCGCGGAGCTGGTGCTGCTGATGGAAACCGGGAAGCAGCCTGTGTCATTGGATAGTTCCCCCAGCGCCGACCAGCGGTTGTCCTGGGGGGAAATACTTCGCGACCCCCGCAGCGAAGCCTGGATGGAGAGGATGTTTTTACGCGATCTGATCTCCCGCCTACCCAAAATGGAGCAGTGGCTGCTGTACCTGCGCTACGCCGCGGAAAAGACGCAGGCGGAAACAGCGGAGCTTTTGCACATGACCCAGGTGCAGATCTCCCGCCTGGAAGCACGGATACGGCTGACGCTTCGGGAGCAGTGGAATGATACGGGATAAAAGCTGTCAATAGCTGCTTTCATGCATGGACCCCAGATACACGGGCGTTGCAGATGCCAATATTTCAGAAAAGTGATCACGGATAAGCTTCGGACGCAGATCAATGGAAGGGATCTTGCTGAGGCTAACCCACTGGATTTCATCCTGCTGAAAATCTGTTTCAGTCGGGTCCAATACAATATCGTTTGCCAATTCGGCCAGAAAAACATGATGGATGCGATGCGTATAATCAAAATACTTCTCCCGGAGCGTCCGATCATCATAGATTTCTTCGCACAGGGCCGCGAAGCGTATGATTTTCACCAGCCGGCCGGTTTCCTCCAGGCACTCCCGCACCACCGCTTCTTCCATCGTTTCAAATTGCCGCTGGCCGCCGCCGGGAAGGTCATAATAGGTTTCACCCAGGTGCCCGGTGCACCTGTTCAGCAGTACCTTTCCCCCGTGCACAATGATCGCCTTTGCCGCATTCCTGATCGCCATATATTCCCTTACCTCTTCTATCGTTTACTTTTGTGATATACAAACAGGGCAAGGCAGCAAATTTCTGTACGGAGCCTCATTCATCCTGCTTTGATCGATGAGCGTCAAGGGCAGATACTTTTCACTTACTGACGGGCACTTCGCGTCAGCGTGATAATATTTTCCGCCCTTCGGGTTATAGTAAATATTGCTTTCCACCGTTACAGGCGGCGCGGTGGGTTCAGGCTCCGGCGGCCACGATTTCAAATTTCCCGCCCCCGCTGCCTCCAATTGATAATCCCTTTGATAGATTTTGTCCACTTCCCCTGCGGGAGAGAGAATGCTCGCCTGATATAGCGGCGGATATATGCCGTTTTCATAGGGGCCGCGAAAAATAATAAGCCATACCCGGCTGACGGCTCCGCTGGCCGTGGTCCGCTGATTCAAAAAAGTGCAGTCCAGCTTAAGCTGGTTCAGCCGCTCGACCGTTTCGCCAAATTCCCGTGCAATGACTGTTTTGGCGTTGGATATTGCTTGATGAAGCGGTATATCCTTGTCATCGGGCAAGCCTATTTCATGCACCGGAAAGCCATCGGGATGACGGCCATAAGCGGATGCGAAGGCGGCCTTGTCCTGATAGCTCCATAAATCCCATGGACCTTTTTCAGCGAGCCATGCTTTCCCCTGCTCTATGGCAACCGCTTTTTCCGCAGCGTCCTTTTTATATCCCTCAATCTGCGTAGCAAAATCTTCCGGCTCTGCGCTTATGACCTTTCCGGAGGAAGAAGCGATGTATACGACAAAACACAGATCTGTATTTTCCTTGTAGGCAAATGTAACCTGCCATCGGCGCGGCATGACGCCGCTTTGGAAGGTGTAGGCCTCCCATAAATCAGCCTCCACGGTAAATTCCGTCAGGATTTCCTTGTCAAGCCCGCAGGTTGTCAGAAACTGTTCCGCGGCGATCCGCATAGCCTCTTCCTTGGGCAAGTCCCCGGGGCCGGGCTTTAAAGGCGTATCCGCCAGCGCCGGCACGCAGGCCGTAAGAAGAAGCAAGACAAATATCAAAATATGCTTTTTCATTTGTCGTTCCCCCATATGCAGGTTTTGGAAAAATCGTTCAAAGAAGAAACGGATACAGGGAACAAAACACTCCATAAGGCGACAAATCTATCGTTATGGATGAAATGAAGCGCCTGGACTATGCTTCCGGGGTGATGGTTTTGCCCATTATGAGCATATCCTCCCAGCTTATAAATCCCCGCTTCCGATAAAAGCCTTCCGTTTCATCCGTCCGGGAGGTGAACAGATACATCGTCCGTATGCCCATGGAAACAAGGTACCGTTCCAGCTCATTGAGCAGCGCCGATCCGATGCCGGTGCCCCTAAGATGAAAAGCAATGCAGAAATCCTTGACATAAAACTGAACGCAATCAAAATAGATTTCTTTTTCACCCACGATCATACCGCTGGGATTGCCATGAGAGTCCAGGCTGACAAGGCCAAAAAATCCTTCACAACGCATCATTTGGGAAAGCTTTTGCTCCACCAGTCCAGGCGTCCACTTATCATTCCATGGCGGAGCGTTGTATGTTTGGACATACAACTCCGCAAGCGCCGGCAAATGCCTGGGCTGCATGATTTCAAATGTCATGGCCTTCTCTCCGATCCAGGCTCTTTAGTAATTGAAATTTGCCTGCAGTAACGTTTTGTGAAAAACGCTAATCGTCTGTATTCATTAATCCCATAATTGTTTTCTTTTCTTGCCCATTCCATCGTCCGAATTTCATAAGATTTGTAGCCTTCCTTGATAAAGGGATCTCTTTGAGCAATGTTATGCGCTTCTTCCACGGAGTCAGTTTTTAGTATCACTATTCCTCCCTGATAATCAATAAAAGGTCCGCATGCAAAAAGCTTCCCCCTGTTATCAAGCACACGAAGATGCTCTATATGCCTTTGCACCACATCAATTGTCAAGGAATTCCTATTTTCCATCAGCATGATAAAAAGAAATTCTTTTTGCATATAATCCTTTTCCCTTCAGGCATATCATGCTTGCCTATTGAGGCTTTCGCCGTACCTTTGTTGCCCCAGCTCATAGTAATCCCCGCCGTAGCAATCCACCGCCACGATGAGGGGCAGTTCCCTCAGTGTTAACCGCTTGATGGATTCCGTACCCAAATCCTCATAGGCTACCACCTCACAGGAGGTAACGCACTGGGCCATCAGCGCCGCGGCGCCGCCCACGGCGGCAAAATAGACGGCCGGATGCTCCCCCATGGCGGATATTACTTGTGGGGAACGCTTTCCCTTGCCGATCATGGCACGAAGACCCAGGGATAAAAGCAGCGGTGTGTATGCATCCATCCGGGTGCTGGTGGTGGGCCCGATGGCACCCACAGCCTTCCCCGGAGGCGTTGGTGTCGGCCCGGCATAGTACAGGGTTTGCCCCTCCAGGGAAACCGGCAGGGGTTCCCCCTTTTCAACGGCCCTTGCCATCCGCTCATGGGCCGCATCCCTTGCGGTATACACCACGCCGGACAAAAGCACGCTATCCCCGGCGTGAAGGCTTTTCACATCCTTAAGGGATAGAGGCGCCGTTAAATGTATGGCCACGTAATCACTTCCTTATAATGGGCGTAGATTGGATTACATCTGCCGGCATATGCTTTGTGTTGCGGGCGGGCGATTGATAACCGCCCCTGTGCCCGTAAGGAGTTTGTTTTCGTCTTTGCCGAAGCATATGCGAGCCGGAAGAAAAGCCAAAATACTCTTTGCAGCCGTAGGGGCGCTTATTAAGCGCCCGCTTGCTGCGGATAACGCCTGCCTAATGAACAAGCCCTTAGCCCTGCGCGGGATGGCAAGATCCTTCGCTGGCGCTCAGGATGACAGCGGGCAGGGGCATTATCACTATCCTCCCGGCTGTCCGTCGCATGCGAACGCTCAGCCAACCCTAAAGTACCGCTTGCGCATGCCTTGTCACATGGCAACCCACATTCACCGCTACAGGCAGCCCGGCAATATGAGTGGGATAGGCTTGTATCTTCACCCCAAGGCAAGTGGTTTTGCCTCCGAAGCCTTGAGGCCCGATCCCCGTTTCATTCACCAGCATCAGCAGTTCCTTCTCCAGCGCGGCATAGAAGGGATCGGCATGCTCCTGGTCCAGGGGAACCAAAAGCGCCTCTTTGGCCA
>JAEWWY010000325.1 GCA_023458835.1 Bacillota bacterium | reverse complement strand
AACTTGAAAGCCATTTCCTGTTCCTTGCTGTCGGATACGATACCGAAGGCCCAGCCGCCCAGGGTGGGGCTGCTGCCGGGGGTCACACCGTAGCCGATCTTGTCCTTGGTGGGGGATTCCGCCTGGTTGCAGGTAAGGTACAGGCCGGGCCACTGCTCCATCATGGCGGCGTTGCCCTGGGCAAAGAAGGTGTTGGCGGTATCCCAGTCAAAGGTCAGCCAGTCGGAGGGGGCATACTTGGAAAGGTCGACGATGTACTGCAATGCCTTCGCGCCGCTGCCGCCGGTGAAACCAAGCTCAAAGTTGTCCTTTAGCTCGGACCCGCCGTAATAGCCCAGGCGGTTGAACCAATTAAAGCGGCTGGCTCCCTTCACCATCATGGTGGAGTAGCCGTATTCGGTGGGAGAATCGGGGTTGAGGGACTTGGTGAAGAAAGCGGCAACCTCCAGCATTTCTTCCGGTGTGGTGGGAACGGTCAGGTCGCGGCCAGCCTTCTCCTTGAACTTGGCCTTGATGGCCTCGTCCTCAAACAGGTCCTTGCGATAGAAGAAAAGCTGAGCGTCGGGCTTGAAGGGGAGGGCTACCAGCTTATCATTATAGCGGGCATACGTATTGAACAGGCCGGGGATGAAATCGTCCATGTCAAACCCGGGGCTGGCGTAGGATTCGATAAGCGGGGTCATGTCGGTCAGCAGTTCCGCATGGGCAAAGGAATGGATGAAAGCGATGGGCATCAGCACCACGTCGAACTGCCCGCCGCTGGACAGGCCCAATTGTGCCTTTTCAAACAGGTTGTCGGGGAAGGACTGTACTTCCACTTCGCCGCCGGTCAGTTCTTTGAAAATCTTGGAGAATTCGGCGATGCTGGTGGCAAAATCACCGGCGGCGGTGGCCACCACGATCTTCTTGCCTTCGTACATGCCGGGCTTCAGCGTCTCATCCAGGTCCAGATTGGTGAGCGTCATCTTCAGGTCGGCAGTGGAGGCGGGATTCAAAACGGTTTCGTAGGATGTGGCGGCCAGGGCGGCGGTGCTCCCCGTCAGAAGCACAAAAGCCAAGGCGGCGCAAAGGAGGGAGCGCAGTTTCTTCATGGTTGTTTCCACCTTTCATAAAATCTTTATCTGGCAAGGGACCGGCTATGCCAAGCGTCAGTCATCCCTTAACAGCTCCGGCGGTAAACCCTTTGACAATGTATTTTTGCGTGGTGAGGGAGAGGATGATGGCGGGCAGCATGGTCAGCGTTCCCGCCGCCGCGATGGACCCGAAGGGCGTATCCCGCTCCCGCTGGATCATGGAATTGATGGCGATGGGCAGCGTTTTGTAGGAATCGTTGAAGGTGAGCGTCAGCGCCAGGCCGAACTCGTTCCACGCCCCGATGAAGCACAGGATAGCCACCACAGAAATGCTGGGCAAGACCAGCGGCATGGCGATGGAGGCAAACAAGCGGTACTCGCTGCACCCGTCCATCACGGCCGATTCATAGATTTCTTTGGGAATCTCCTCATAGAAGCTTATGAACAGCCAAATGGACAGCGGAAGAGAAAAGGTGCAGTAGGCGGCGATGAGGCCGATATGGTTATCCAAAAGGCCCAGCTTGTCATAGATAATGTACAGGGGAACCGTATACACAAGGCCGGGCACCATGCGTATCACAAAGATGCCGCCGGATAGGAGCTTGCGCCCCCTGAAGGCATACCTGGACAATGCGAAGCCCGCCATGGAGGCTGTGATTACGCAGAGCAGCGTGGTGATGATGGAAATTTTGGCGCTGTTTAGGGTAAAGGTGGCGAAGCCCGACTTTTGGAAAATATCCGCGTAGTTGCTGAGCGTAACCCGTTTGGGGATGTAGTGGGGCACGGTGACAAGGATGTCCGCCTTCTCCTTGAAGGACATGGTCACTACCCAATAAATGGGAAAAATGAATACGATGGCGAACAGCAAAAGTCCCAGGAATAACAGCATCTTGTGGCGAAGCGCTCTTGCGCCGGTATACATAGCCTTGCCCTCCGTTTCATATGGGTTCAGTCGGCTTGCTTTCTCATGATTTTCATGGAGACGAGCGCAACCAGTGAAACCAGGATGAAGAAGATGAACGCGCCTGCCGAGCCTTGGCCAACATCGCTGTAGCGGAAAGCCGTTTTGTAGATGGTGGTGCCGATGGTCTCGGTGGATACGCCCGGAGCGCCGTTGGTGAGCTGCATGACAGAGTCGAAGGCCCGCAGCGCATCGCTTAAGCGGATGGTGATGACCAGCGCCAGAAAATTGCGGATGGTTGGCAGAATGATCTTAAAGAACGTTCTTGTGCCGGAAGCGCCGTCCACCCTGGCGGCCTCCAGCATCTCTGTGGAAACCGTCTTCAGGGCCGCCTGGAACACCAGGATACAAAAGGGCGTCGCGCCCCAGATTTCCACAATGATGATGGCAAGCTTGGCATAGGCCACGTCCCCCAGCCAATTGACGGGGGCGCCCCCCAGCAGCACCAGGGTATTGTTGAGGATGCCGTATACCGGATAAAATATCAGCTTCCAAATGGTGGCCGAAACCACGGGAGCGATCATCATGGGGATAATAAAGAGCGTCTTGAAGGGGGCGTTGTATTTTTTTGCAAAGTCGCTGTTGAGCATCAGCGCAATGCCAAGACCAAGGGTTACTTCCACAACGAGGCTGCATACGGCAAATTGCAGCGTCCAGCCTACGGAGTCCAGAAACTTGGGGTCGGTAAGGATCTTCACGTAATTTTCCAGGCCGTAGAAACGGATGCTCTTGGCCGGCCTGGCCAGGTTGTATCTCAAAAAACTGATGTTCAGCGCGTAACAGATGGGGATCAGCGATATGGCCGCCAGCAGAATCATCGCCGGCGCCAGGAAGACCGCAGGGGCTATCCGCTCCGAAAGCCTGCGGTTGATCACGCGGGCATTGCGCTTTGAAAGCAGCATATGGAAGGGTTCTCCTTTCCTTGCGGCAGGGCCGGTATTCTTATCCGCACTTTCATGATCCTATTATAGGGGAGATTGAAAATAAAATATATAACAGATTTAGTATATAAATTTGTGCGCTTTGTCACTACAATAAACAGAAAACAGGCTTGTTTTTATTCTGCTGCCTGATTTTGTTATATTCACCGGAATATGAAGGAGGTTCACCTTATGACGCACAACTCAGGCGCCATCATACCGTGGCCCCAGCATCCGCGGCCAGATTTTTGCAGGAGGGATTGGCAAAACCTGAACGGCCGCTGGGCGTTTGCATTTGATGACGGGGATGAGGGCCTTGCAAGGCGCTGGTACGAGAAGCCTTCCTTTTCGCTTGAAATCCTTGTACCCTTCTGTTATCAAAGCAAACAAAGCGGAATCCATGACACAAAGGATCACACGGTGGTGTGGTACAGCCGTACCTTTGTTTTGGAGGAAGCCCTTTATGGCAAGCGCTGCCGCCTCCACTTCGGCGCGGTGGATTACGAGGCGTTTGTCTGGGTGGATGGGCAATTCGCAGGCTCCCACGCAGGCGGATATACGCCGTTTTCCTTTGATATTACCGAAATACTGAAACGCACGGGCGAAGGCGGCGAGCATACGCTGACGCTTAGGGCGGTGGACAGGCCAAGCCCCGCACAGCCCAGGGGAAAGCAAAGCTGGATCGGGGAGCCCTTTGAGTGCTGGTATACGCCTGTTACCGGCATCTGGCAAACCGTATACCTGGAAGCGGAGGGGGCGGAGGCCATCCGGTGCGTGCATATCACGCCGGATGTAAGCAATGGCTGCGCCCACGCGGAAATAACGCTGGACCGCCCATTAAAGGGGGCAAAGCTGAAGGCCGCCGTCACCTGCGGGGATGAGGCGGCGTTTGAATGCGAATACACGCTGGATAGCAGGGAACAATTTTCCCTGACCTTCCACCTGGGCAGGGCGGGCAATTTGGACGGCATCCGCCTGTGGGAACCGGATCATCCCTATTTGTATGACGTTGCGCTCACCCTGACGGATCCCGCCGGCGGCCGGGATACGGTGCATACGTATTTTGGCATGCGCAGCATACAGGTGCGGGAAGGGCGGATATACTTAAACGGCAGCGCGCTGTACCAGAAACTGGTCCTGGACCAGGGCTACTGGCCGGATACGCTCTTAACGCCCCCC
>JAEWWY010000324.1 GCA_023458835.1 Bacillota bacterium | reverse complement strand
GACTATGGCAAGCTGATCGCCCAGGGCCCGCCTGCCCAGATACAGAATACTCAGGACGTGATTGCGGCCTATCTGGGGGTGGAAGAAGCATGAGATTGCTGAAAGTAAACGGCTTGAAGGTCCAGTACGGTGGCATTAAGGCTCTGTCAGGCATCTCCTTCCAGGTGGAAAGGGGACTAATTGTTTCCCTGATCGGGGCCAACGGCGCCGGGAAATCCACCACGCTCCGGGCCATCACCAGCCTTGTGCCCATGGCGGGCGGCCGCATCGAATATGAGGGCGAAGATATCAGTTCCCTGGATACCCATCAGATGATCCAAAGGGGTATTGTTCTGGTGCCGGAAGGCCGCCGGGTTTTTCCCAACCTTAGCACGCTGGAAAACCTTAAGGTGGGCGCCTATATCCGCAAGGACGGCTCCAGTATTGCAGATGATATCGAAAAGGTGTATACGCTGTTCCCCCGCCTGAAGGAGCGCCACTGGCAGCTTGCCGGGACGCTTTCCGGCGGCGAGCAGCAGATGCTGGCTGTCGGCCGGGCGTTGATGGCCCGCCCAAAGCTTTTAATGATGGACGAACCATCCCTGGGCCTTGCCCCCCTGGTTGTCCGGGATATCTTCCAAACGGTGCTGAAGCTTCACGGGGAAGGCATCACAATCCTGTTGGTGGAGCAAAATGCCAACGCGGCGCTGAAGATCGCCGACCGGGGCTATGTGCTGGAAACAGGCCGTATCACCATTACCGGCTCCGGCCATGAACTACTGGAAAATCCAAAGGTGCGGGAAGCGTATCTGGGCCGGGCCAGCGCAAAATAATCCACGGATAACAACCGTCGCCTCCCGGCATAGCCGGGAATCAGCGTATCGACAAAGCGGCAAAGCCGTTTTGTCGATTTTTCTTTTCCGGCCCAGTGTCTGCCTTGGAAATATTATCGCCAAAACCAATGGTTGACGTCCATCAACTGACAACTTATAATAATATGAAAGGTTGTCGTTTTGCGATCAAAAAAATACCCCAAAGCCTGGAAAGGAGAATTGCCATGCCCTATACCCATGCCGAAGCCTTAAGCAAAGCAATGATGCTGGACGAAGCAGATATAAATCGTTTGAACAGTGTATTGGATCAATACCCGATGCTGATCAGCGACTATTACTACTCCTTGATCGATTTTGACGATCCCAATGACCCGATTCTGAAAATGGCCGTACCCTCTCTTCAGGAGATGAGCCGTGAAGGCAGCTTTGATACCAGCGGGGAAGCATCCAATACCTTGATTCCCGGCCTGCAGCACAAATACCGGGAAACCGCCATGATCCTGTCCACCAACAAATGCGCCATGTACTGCCGCCATTGCTTCAGGAAGCGGCTGGTAGGTTTGAGCGACGATGAGGTCGCCGCACATCTGGACGAAATATTTGCCTATATCGCCGCCCACAAGGAGATATCCAACGTGCTGGTCTCAGGCGGCGATGCCCTGATGAATGAAAACGCGGTCATCGAAAGGTATTTGAAAGTGCTGACAGCCATGGAGCATTTGGACCTGATCCGCCTGGCGACCCGTATTCCCGTTACATTGCCCGCCCGTATTACGGAGGACCACGATCTGCAAAGCCTTTTAAAGCGCTACGGCAGGCTGAAGAAGCTTTATGTGGTGACACAATTCAACCATCCCAGGGAAATAACGCCCCAGTCTGCCGCCGCAGTCCGCATACTGTCGGAGGCCGGCTGCGCGGTCAGAAATCAAACGGTGCTTTTAAAAGGTGTCAATGACGACGCCTCCGTTCTTTCCACGCTCCTTCGAAATCTCACAGCCATAGGGTGCCAGCCCTACTATATTTTCCAATGCCGCCCGGTTACCGGCGTCAAAAGCCATTTCCAGGTCCCGCTAAGAGCGGGGCTGGAAATCGTGGAATCCGCCAAAGCCATGCAAAACGGTATGGGAAAAGCCTTTAAATACTGTCTGTCCCATCCCGAAGGAAAGCTGGAGATTCTGGGCTGCGTGGCAGGCGGACAGATGCTGTTTCGGTTCCATGAGGCGAAAGATCCGCAAAACTGTGGAAAGGTTTTCTCTTTGCCGGTAGATTCCGGCTCCTGCTGGCTGCCGGAAACACTCGGCGGCATCCATGAAAAATGCCGGGATGTATTTGGGAGGTAATCGCAGGGAAAGCGTTGCTGCACCAGGCCGGCGCAAAGCAGGCCGCAAGGATATCAGTCTTCCGGCCTGCTTTGCTGACGGCGATGGCTATTTCCGTTCCGCAAGGATCATTTTCACAAGACGTTCGTACTGGTCTATGAATTGCTCCATATCCATTTGCCCATCAAAATAGCGCTTCAGCAGCATGCTTGTTTCCATCGTATCGCCGGCCATCGTCACGTCGGTCCAGGTATTGATTTGAATGTATGGCACCAATGCGTGATATTCCGCAATGTTCTGGGCGGTAATGTCCCAGCGGTACTTTTCAATTTCCTCCGTAAGTATCAGATCGTGCTCTTTTAGTTGGGCCTCCAGGGTCTTTTTATCCTCCGGTGATGCAAATTCAAGCTTTTCTGTCAATTCTTTTCGTACATCCGTGTGCCAGGCAAGGCTTTTTTCATATTGCGGGTTCTCAACAGGATCATTCTGATCCAGGTAATATTGAACATTTGCGGCGGCCTCCATGTGCCGGGCATACGTTTCGATATAAGCCATGGCCAGATCCGCGTTCGGGGAAGCGGAGTTGATGACGAAAACCATCATGGTGCTTAAGATCACAGGTTCCGCCTCCTCCTCCAATGCCAAAGGCATCACCGTAAAGCGGCCTGTGTAGGGGTCATGGCTTTCGCGAAACAGAGGCGTATGCTCCTCCAGCAGCAAGTGATCCAGATATTCGGGCGTTATCTCCACCGCGCCGGTACTATCTCCCGGCGGTTTGAGGGCATTCAGTCCAGGACCTGCGGCTTCCCACCTTTTCAGCAGGAAACGAAAAAGGGGCGTATCAAAGGTCAGCGCTTTTCCCTGTGCCTCGTAAGTGGTCACATAGGTGGATAGAATGAGCTGAAGAAGCTCCCAACGCAAGTTCAGTGTATTCTTCTTCAGCATGAAGCCTTCTTCCGCCCATTCCTCATGCTCAGCCCAGGCCGCATACAGGTCAATCATTTCCTCCACTGTCCGCGGCGCTTTGGAAATGCCTAGCCGCTTCAAAACATCGGGATTATAGGCATAATGCATGCCGTAAGGCTGGACCGGCTCATAGGGGAAGGCGATGAGATCACCGTCATCGTTATACAGATGCGATGCAAATGAAGGATACATTCTTTCCGCCGCGGCCTTCAAAAAGGCGTTCCCCGACAGTTCCATGGCATATCCTTTGTCACGAATGGCAGCAAACAGATCAGAGGAAGCATTCAGTATGTACAGATCAGAGCCGGTGCCGGAAATGATTCGTGCGGTGCTGACTTCCCTGTCAAGAAAGCCGTCATGTACGGCGGGAATATTGGGATACGCCTCCTCAAAAGCCGGGTTCATATCGCTTCCCCACATATCTCCGCCAACGTGAAGGGCACGTGACTTTCCCTGAGAAGCTTCCACGCTGCGGATATATACTCCTTTACCGTCGATCAGGCTCACGTAATGCGCCGGCGGCAGCAAGCCGGCAAAGTGGTTGCCGCTAAATGAAGCAGGAACATAGCTAACTATCGCTGCTTCCTTTCCGTAGGTCCAGGCAAATACCTTTCCGTCTCCTTCCATATACAGGACATTTGAGGCCGTATCATAAGCAAGCGCTTCCACCCTTGCATCAGGCAGCGCAAGCAGCATAGCAGATTTACCCGGCGCGGGGTCATAGGTGAATAATTTGCTTCCTCCCCAAAACTCCATAGGTGCATAAGCAGCATATACGATGCCGTCACCCGTATAAGGCGCAATAGCCTGCACATTGGTTAAGGGAAGCAGAGCTGCTTTGCCGGTATCCAGGGAAAAGGCGTATAGATCCCGGGCCCATGGATCGTTCTCCCCTTCCACCAGCAGATACACAGAGGATGGCGTCATGGCGGCACCATGGATAAGCTTTCGATACGGGAATGCTTCTGTCTGCATGATCTCCCAGTCAAGCGCTATCCTCTCCCGAGGGTATACCTGTCCCTCTTCCACCGTCAGGGCCAACAGCCGGCCGTTGGAAGTATCCAAGCCATACAATTGGTCCCCCTGGCCCAGCAGCATCAAGCCTCCGCTAATCTCTCCCGGCACCGGCACAGGCTCCTTTTCCCCTGCGCGCCAATCATAGAGCTGCTTTGATGTGGCGATATACAGCGTCTCCCCTGCCACTGCCAGCGAGGAAGCAGTCTCTGCGTTATCTTCACCCCACGCTGAAAACAAAACAATATCCTCCGCCAGGGCAGGCAAACAGATAAAAGCAAAAAGCGCGGTGAAAAAAAGCAGTATATGACGTTTACGCATGGTATCCTCCTTATCAAAAGACGGATGAGGTAAATGACCCTATCCGGATAGTACCAATTTACATTCAGAAGCGCAAGGAATATTTGTAAAAACCACTGTATTTATTATTAAGAAGGATAAGCTTATCAAATGCACCGTCCTCATACTTATGTACATCATTCAAATTTCTGGTATAATGAACAATCATATGAATCCATGGGAAAGGAGGTTCCCTGTATGGGTATGCTGCCCGTTTTGTTTGTTGGGCACGGATCGCCCACAAATGCCATTGAGGATAATGTTTTCACGGCCGCCTGGAAACGCTTGGGGCAAGAAATGCAAAAGCCCAAGGCGATTCTGTCCGTATCGGCACATTGGTACACCCGGGGAACAAAGACCTCCGATGTCAAACAGCCCCGCCTGATCTACGATATGTACGGCTTTGATAAAAAGCTGTACCAGGTCCGGTATCCCGCACCTGGTGCAAAAGACCTGGTGCCCCAAATTCAGTCGTTGCTTCCATGCAGCGTGCAGATCGATAATGAGTGGGGCATCGACCATGGTACATGGTCCGTATTGGTGCACATGTTTCCCAAGGCCGATATCCCCCTTGTGCAGTTAAGCGTCGATCTTGGAGCTTCTCCGGAGGTGCATTATCAGATTGGCCAATCGCTGCAGCCTTTGCGAAAACATGGTGTGCTTATTTTGGGCAGCGGGAATGTGGTACATAATCTGCACCGCATATCGTGGGACATGAAGGATGGATATCCCTGGGCAAAGGAATTTGACAGATATATCAAAGAGGCCATACTCTCCGGCCGCCACGAAGATGCCATACATTATCAGCGGGCCGGTCAACCGGCGGAGGAGGCCTTTTACACGCCGGATCACTATTACCCGCTTTTGTATATATTAGGCGCTTCCTCTGATTCGGATCGCGTGACAGTATTTAATGAGGCTTGCGTCATGGGATCGCTGTCCATGACGGGTTATCTTTTTGCATAAGGCTTTGATACGCAAGAAGGCGGGCCTGCCCGCGGTTCCGGCACAGGCCCGCCTGCATTGTATGCGATACATCGCGGCAAATTCCAACCCGGTCAGTCATTGCAAAAGTGTCAAACACCTTGCCGGTGTCGGCAGAGGATACGGTAAGCTTTTCATCCCTTGATCAAAGGCTTGCGTACCGAAATGGCCTTTGCAGGACATATTTCCTGACAGCAGTAGCACCTGATGCATTTTTTATAATCATATCTGGGTGCTTTATCCCGCTTCGGATCAAGAAAGATGGCTTTCCCCTCCACCGGGCAGCTTCGTACGCATTCTCCGCAGCGGATGCATAGCCTTGGGTCGGCCACGGGCCGCTCCCGCAAGGCGGGGATAAGGCGGGTCAGCCTTAACGCATATCCCTTGGCCCCGGAGCCGCGGTGCACCTGAAAATCCGCTTTGCCATACATATCGGCGGCCTGCTGGAAGGTGATCTTTCCCTCCGGTGTAAGGATTTCAATATCGCCCTCCCGCCACACGCCGATGCCGGCCTGCTCCCCCGCCACATTGGTGGGTACCAGAGCCGGGGAAAGATTCACCAGGCGGCAGAACACGCTGTCGATGGCCACGGGATCAGCAGAAAAAAGCAGTACCTTCATCTTAACAGGCGCGCCGGAGGCGGGTCCATTCCCCTCCATAGCCACAATACCGTCCATGATGTGCAAGCGGGGCTTTAGCAGCACATTCAGGTCTGCCACCATCCTGGCGAACCGGATGGCGTCCGGATATTTCGCGTGGCCCATCCCTTTATTGAACCCCTGGACACAGCCATACAGGTTTTTTACGGCACCCGTTACCCGCTCCAGGGCATGGGTTTTCATTTTGCAAATATTGATGATGGCGTCAGCCTCCAGAGCGCCATCGGCGATCATAAAATGCTTGCATATCAGGCCCGATGGCGCAGTAACCTGCTTCCCGTGCATGAAATCAGCCAGCGGAATTTGAAGCCGCTGGGCTGATTGCATCATGCCGCAACCTTCCGCCACCTTGGATACGCTGACGGATCCCGGCCCGGGAGAATCGCCATAGGCAATATGCCCATACCCGCTTTCCCGAAGCAGCCTGCCCACCGCATAAAATACGGCCGGATGGGTCGTCACGGCCTTCTCCGGGCCCGCATTACCCAGCATATTGGGCTTTAAGAGTACCTTCTCCTTTGGAGAAACGAACTTTTCTATGCCGCCCAGCAATGATATGCCCTTGACTACCGCACAGTGTACGCT
>JAEWWY010000323.1 GCA_023458835.1 Bacillota bacterium | reverse complement strand
TGCGGTAGGGCAGGAGCTTTGCGTTGGAGGGCATGATATGGTCTGTGGTGATGTTGTCCTCCATTTTAAGGAGCACCGGACCGGATAAGCGCTCTGGCAGCGCCGCGTTCACGGGGAAGGGATGGATGTTGGGGCCCCGCACCACCTGTACCGTATCCTCCTGTCCCGCCTCCACCGGGGGCAGGATGAGGTTGTCACTTAACAAAAACGCCTCCGGCAGGGGGATGTCAAGATTCGCATCGAGCGATCTTGGATCGGTGAGCACGCCCTTAAGCGCGGTGGCTGCCGCTACCTCGCAGCTTGTGAGGTATACCTGGGCGCTTTTTGTACCGGAGCGGGCGTAGAAGTTGCGGTTGTTGGTGCGCACGCTGACAGCATCAGTGGCCGGGCTTTGGCCCATGCCGATGCAGGGACCGCAGGCGCATTCCAGGATGCGGGCGCCGGCCGCAATCAAATCCGCCAGCGCGCCGTTCTCGGCCAGCATGGAAAGCACCTGCTTGCTGCCGGGGGAAATCACCAGGGAAACATCCGGGTGCACCGTTTTGCCCTTCAAGATAGATGCCACGCGCATCATATCCAGGTAGCTGGAATTGGTGCAGGAACCGATGCATACCTGATCCACACGGATGGGACCGATTTCCCGGACGGGCGCCACGTTGTCGGGCATATGGGGCCGGGCGGCCAAAGGCTCCAGGGCACTCAAATCGATGGACAGCACCTCGTCATAAGCAGCGTCCGCATCAGGGGCAAGGGGGACAAAGTCCCTTTCCCGGCCCTGGGCCCGAAGGAAAGCGCGGGTGACCTCGTCACTGGGAAAGATGGAAGTGGTGGCGCCAAGCTCCGCCCCCATGTTGGCGATGGTGGCCCGCTCCGGCACGGAGAGGGACAGCACGCCTTCCCCCGTATACTCCAGAATCCGGCCTACGCCGCCCTTGACCGTAAGCCTGCGCAGAACCTCCAGAATGATATCCTTGGCGGCCACAGCGGGCGGAAGCTTGCCTGTAAGCTGAACCTTCAGCACCTTCGGGCAGGTGATATAGTAATCGCCGCCGCCCATGGCCACCGCCACATCCAGCCCGCCCGCGCCGATGGCGATCATGCCCAGCCCGCCGCAGGTGGGGGTATGGCTGTCGCTGCCCAGCAGCGTCTGCCCCGGAATGCCAACGCGCTCCAGGTGCACCTGGTGGCAGATGCCATTGCCCGGCTTGGAGCAATAAATGCCGTGCTTATTTGCCACGGTTTGAATGTATTTATGGTCGTCGGCATTTTCAAAGCCTGTTTGCAGCGTGTTGTGATCGATGTATGCCACGGATTTTTTGGTGCGCACGCGCCTTACGCCCATGGCCTCGAACTGCAGGTACGCCATTGTGCCTGTGGAGTCCTGGGTCAGGGTCTGATCAATTTTGATGGCGATCTCCCGGCCGGGGATGAGGTCTCCGGACACAAGATGGGCCGCGAGTATTTTTTGCGTCAGGTTCATGCTGCCCTCCATTGCGCATGCAATCCTGTTTTTTGTATACAAGGATAATGCTTGCAGTATACGGAAGACGCTTCTGGCTGTCAAGGCAGTTCAGGCAAAAATGCACGAAAGAAACAAGCGGTTTCATGTTGCGAAAGGACAGGCAACCTTGTATACTGAACGGGTACTGCCTTTGGGCAATCGCTGCCGGCCGATGGAATGGAGCCGGATTTCATTGGGTGAGGAAGGTCAAAAGTATGCTGCAAAAGCCAGGCCCAAGGGATTGGTTCGGATACGTGGCCGGTCTGATTCTAATGTCGTTCGGCACGGCGCTGTATGCCAAAAGCGCCATGGGCACGGCGGTGGCTTCTTCCCTGGCCTATGTGATCAGCAGGAAATTTGTGTTTTTCAGCTTCGGCGTATGGACCTATATGGTGCAGGGGCTTACCATGCTTTCCATGATCGCCATCGTACGCCGGGTCAAGGTGGATTATCTTTTATCCTTCCTGACCTCTGTGGCAGCGGGATATATGATCGACTTTTTTATCTTTTGCCTGCGCGCTCTTCCCGAAGGCGCGCTGCCCTTGCGCATTGTATACTATTTGACAGGCTACCTGATTTTAACCTGCGGCGTGGGGGTGCTGATGCTCACAAAGCTGCCCATAGCGCCTTTTGATATGTTCCTTCGGGAAGTGAGCCACTATAAAGGCATGAGCATCATAAACGTCAAGCTGCGTTTTGATGTGGTGGTGCTGTCGATAGGGCTGCTCCTGTCCTTCCTGCTGTACGGCAGCCTGGAGGGGATCGGGGTGGGCACCTTTTTTGCCGCTATTTCCAACGGCCCCACCATCCAATGGATGCGCAAGCGCTGGCTGCGCATCCTGGACAGCATACCGGCGATGCGCACGTCATAAACGCTTGCTTTCCCTCCGTATGCTCACCTGTAAAACGCGGTCCAGAACAGTGCGCCCCATATGTTGATGAGGGCGCACAGGGAGAGCAGCCCTTTTTTCCAGCCGTTCAGGGGAGAGAGCCCCATGCAGGCCAGCAGGAACAGGAATGGCGTAAAGTCCATGGAATAGCGCATGCCGAACTGGGCCATGCCATTGCCGTAATTGAGCAGGAATGGCACCGCTGATACCAGGGTGGCGGCCAGCAGCACCCAGGAAAGCGTTTTTTTCCGGGGGGCGAACAGCGCGGCGAACAAAGCCGGGGATGTGATGGTTACGGCTACCCCTGCCACGGTGGGAATGACATAGGGGTATTCAGAAGAAAACGAGGGCGGCAGGGCAAAGATGGAATACAGGTTATAGGCCACGTGCTTGAATTGCAGCGGCCCGCCATGCTCCTCATTAAGCCGGTACAGCATGGAAAGCTGCTCCTCTGCCGGGGCTGCCTGCAAAAGATCATAGGCCGCCCGGTACTTATCCTTGAGATAGGTCAGGTTATAGCCCAAATCCATGATCGTGCCAAAGCGCGCGTAGTTGTAGGCCATATACAGCCCGCCGAAGACCGCCGCGCCCAGGGCGAACAAGGCGAAATGCGCAAGGCGGGGCTTTCTTTCATACCACAGAAACCCTATGAAGAACAGCCCGCCAAACAGCGTGGACATGCGGCAGGCCACCGCCAGGCCAAAGCAGAGCCCGCCCAGGAACGTGAATAGCAGGGAGTTCCCGGCATTGGGCCTGGTGACCAGCACCATTGCCAGCAGCAGGAAAAAAAGCGCCGCCAATTGGCCAAAGAACCAGGAATCCCCCAGGGCGGCCAAAAAAAAATGCACCGTGCCAAAGACCAGCAGCGATGAGAGCCACAGCCGTTCCCGTGGTGTTTTGCCAATGCCCAGGTGTTTGAGCAGCCGCATGGCCAGCGGCCCGTTCAGCGCCCCCAGGGCCATGGCCAGAAGGCTGGCATTCACGCCCTGCAGGCCGAACAGCGCCACAAAAGGCAGGCACAAAAGTGACGGTCCCGGGGCAAAATGCATGTACTTGGCCCCGCCAAATGCAATAGACTCCAGATATTCAGGCATCTCCGGCACATTAAGGCGGCCCTTAAGCAGCGCCTGGGCCAGATAGGAATAGTTGTTATAGAAATTGAAAGTATGCTTGTTGCACAGGAAAAGGGCCAGAAAGGAGATCAGGAACAGGAGCGCCTCCGGCGCGCCCTCCCGGCGGAAAAATCCATGCTCTTCTCCCCGGGCCACCGCGCGGCGGGATAAGAAGCAATCCCCCGACCACACGGCCAGGAGGCTTGCCAGGGCCAGGATCATGCCCCGGTTAAAGAACGGGCTATTTTCCACCGCCATTCCCCTTTCCTTCGCCGGCAGGCCGGGCCGTTGCCCCGCCGCGTCCCGGAAGGAGCCGCTTGCGGAGCCGATGCTTGCGCCGGTTTTTATTTGGCTTCGTGATAGGACTCCTCTGTGTTAACCTCCCAGACCGGGGACTTGTCCCGGCTGCCGGTTTTCAGCGCCTCTACGGCCCGCATGGCGCACACCATGGAGTGATCCATGTTGTTATACCGGTGCTGGCCGTTCCGGCCGATGCAGAACAGGTTGTCAAAGCCGTCCAGCCAGGCGCGCACCTTCCCGAAATCGGCATAGGAGCCAAAATAGGCGGGGTACGCCTTGGGCACCCGCAGGCTGGTGCCATCCAGCACCTTGTCCGGGTCCAGGATGCCCATGCCCCGAAGCTCCTCCACGGCATAGGCCACCATGTCCTGGGTGGACTTGCTCCACAGGTCGTCCCCTTCGTTGCAAAAGTACTCCAGCCCCAGGAACATGGTATTCTCCGGATCCTTCACCAGGTAGGGGGACCAGTTGTTGAAAATCTGCAGCCGGCCCATGCGCACATTCCGTTCCTGGATATAGATCCAGCAATCCGGCACCCTGCCATGGAGCGTGGGAATCCGGGTCCGGTTGGTCAGCTTAAGCTCCCGGACAAGCAATCCTACCGTAATGAAATCCCGATAAGGCAGTTCCCTGGCAATGGAGGCAACCTCCGGCGGCGGCGGCGGGCTTATGGCAGCCATCAGGTCCTTGACGGGGATGCTGGAAAGGACATAATCAGCGTCAAACGCCTCCTCCCGCCCCTCCCGGCGGGCCAGTACCCGGGTCACCCGGCCCCCCTGCGCCAAAAGGCCCGTCACCTGAGTGTTGGTGAGGATCACGCCTCCCATGGCCTCAATCTCTCCGGCCATGGTTTCCCACAACTGGCCGGGCCCCAGCTTGGGGTAAAGAAACTCCTCGATGAGGGAGGTCTCCACCTCTTTGGTCTTTTGGCCCAGGGCCTTTTGCACCATGTTCCGGAGGGTTTTGAGCAGGTTCAGCCCACGGATGCGCTGAGCGCCCCAACTGGCGTCGATCTGGCTGGGGTGGCGTCCCCAGAGCTTGAAGGTATAGTCCTCAAAAAACATGTGATACAGCGGTGCGCCAAAACGGTTGATCATAAAATCTTCCAGGGTATGCTCCGGCCGCTTGCGCGCCGCGCTGTACAAATATCCGGCCCCAGCCATCACCGTGCGCCCAAGGCCCAAGCTGGCGAAGGTCCGGGGCTTCATGGTGATGGGATAGTCAAAGAAGCGCCGCAGGTAAAAAATCCGGGAAACGCGCCGCCGGCGCAGCATCACCCGGTCCTGAACCTCGGGGTCAGGCCCCTGGGTATCCAAAAGAGCCTGGCGGGAAAGGCGCAGATCGTCCCACGCAGGGCGTCCCTGCAGCGGCATCAGCGCCTGCCACAGGGCCAGTACATCTCCGTCCTTGGAGAAAAAACGGTGCCCGCCCAGGTCCATGCGGTTGCCCTGGAAAACCACAGTGCGGGACAACCCGCCCACCTGCGCCTCCTGCTCCAAAACCAAAGGGCGGATGCCTGTTTCCTTCAACAGTAGATAGGCCGCCGTCAGCCCGGCCGGTCCGGCTCCCAGAATCACCGCCTGCGGAACGGGAATCCCCTCCCCCAC